>NZ_JAQDBC010000020.1:0-47742 GCF_027681725.1 Caecibacter sp. AF58-12pH5A
TAACGCATCTTCTTTTATGATACCTAAAAAAACTTACACACTTAACTTGACAAACCCTTCTATTCTAAAGAAAAAATTCGTATATTCATCAATGTTGTTCCTTTTCTCATTTAGTTATTTTACAACATGTATCATCATGGCGTTACCCGATATGATGAGCTGTTCTTTCATGCCATACATTCAGTTTGAATTGGTCCGTATAGTAAGACTGCCTCATGAGGAAGTGAATTTCTCACAAGGCAGTCCTTTCGTTAAATTACATACGATAATATTCTTTATACCACTTGGCAAACTTCCCCAAGCCTTCTTCAATAGTAGTTTTTGGCTTAAAGTCAAAATCCCGTTCCAGCTCTGTCGTATCGGCGTAGGTCTGGTACACGTCGCCAGGCTGCATGGGCAGGTATTCTTTTTTTGCCGTCTGGCCCAAGGACGCTTCCAGGACTTCAATGAAATGCATGAGCTTTTCCGGCCGGTTGTTGCCGATATTGTAGACTTTGTACTTATCGCCCAGTTCGTTTTCTTTTGGCGGGTTACACAGCATGCGGACGATGCCGGTGACGATGTCGTCGACGTAGGTAAAGTCGCGGTACATGTCGCCATGGTTGTAAATCTGGATGGTTTCGCCAAGGCGGATCTTGTTGGCGAATTTAAAATATGCCATGTCCGGCCGGCCTAAGGGACCATAGACGGTAAAGAAGCGCAGGCCTGTGGCCGGTATGCCGTAGAGATGGCTATACGTATAGGCCATGAGTTCGTCCGACTTTTTCGTCGCCGCGTAAAGGCTGATGGGATGGTCGACGTTATCCGTCGTCGAGAAAGGCGTCTTTTTCTGATTACCGTACACGGACGAGCTCGATGCAAACAACAGGTGTTCCGGCTGAAAATGGCGGCATGCTTCCAGAATATTAAAGAAACCAATGATATTAGAATCAATGTATGAACGGGGATTATCGATACTATAGCGGACACCGGCCTGAGCAGCCAGGTTGACGACGATGTCCGGGTGGTGTTCGTCAAAGGTTTGCTGCACCGTATCGGCATCAGCCAGGTCGCCTTGGATGAAGGTAAAGCCCGGCATATCATTGAGGAGTTGCAACCGCGTTTCTTTGAGAGCCACAGCGTAATAATCATTGACGTTATCCAGACCGATGACGGTCATGCCCTGCTCCAAAAGCCGTTTGGAAAGGTGGAAGCCGATGAAGCCGGCGGCGCCGGTAATGAGGACTTTCTTTTGTTTATCTAACGGTTTAATATCTGCCATGTCCTTCCTCCTTAATCGCGGTCAAAGAGATCGCGCGTATAGACTTTATCCTTCACATCTGTAAGTTCATCAGCCCAGCGGTTGGTGATGATGACATCGCTCATTTTTTTGAATTCACCTAAGTCGCGAATGACCTTGGAATGGAAGAAATCGTCCGCATCAAGAGCCGGTTCATATACTACAACGACAATGCCCTTGGCTTTGATACGCTTCATGACGCCCTGAATGGCGGACGCCCGGAAATTATCGGAATTTTGCTTCATCGTCAAACGATACACACCGACAATTTTGGGGTTTCGGCTGATGATTTCGTCGGCAATATGGTCCTTACGGGTGCGGTTCGCCTGAACGATGGCGGAAATCAGATTTTGCGGTACGTCGTGATAGTTGGCCAACAGCTGCTTCGTATCCTTCGGCAGGCAATAACCGCCATAGCCGAAGGACGGGTTATTATAGAAATCACCAATACGCGGATCGAGACAGACGCCTTTGATGATTTCCCGCGTCTTGAGACCCCGGATTTCGGCATACAAATCGAGCTCGTTAAAATAGGCCACGCGCAAGGCTAAATAGGTATTGGCAAAGAGCTTGATGGCTTCGGCTTCCGTCGAGCCCGTAAAGAGCATAGGGATATCTGTAGTTTCTGCGCCAGCAGCCAGGAGATGGGCAAAGATCTTAGCCCGTTCCGACCGTTCACCGACGACGATACGCGACGGATGCAAATTATCATACAACGCCTTGCCTTCGCGAAGAAATTCCGGCGAGAACATGATATTTTCCGTGCCGTAACGTTCCTTGATTTCTTCCGTATAGCCTACGGGTACGGTCGATTTGATGACCATGACCGCATCAGGATTGATAGCTAACACTTCTTCAATGACCGCTTCTACTGAGGAGGTATCGAAGAAATTCTTGTTGGGATCATAATTCGTCGGCGTAGAAATGATGACAAACGACGCGTCCGTAAAAGCTTCTTTTGCATCTAACGTCGCCTTGAAATGAATATCTGTACGCGCTAAAAAGCGGGAAATGTCTGCGTCGATAATAGGCGAAATGCCCTGATTGAGCTTGCTTACTTTTTCCGCATCAATGTCCAGCGCGACGACGTCGTTGTGCTGGGCCAATAATAAACCGTTGGACAAGCCTACATAGCCTGTCCCGGCAATGGCGATTTTCATTTTCGTTCCTCCAATTATTAACATATACAGACATTATACCACATTTGTGTATCAGTATATCAAAAAGTCTATGAGTCTCTTTGTAACCGGAAGCAGTTACTATTTCCAGATACCTTGTCCGCAGTTATTTACCAAACAAAAAAATCCAAGATGCATGCTTTCACAAAACATACATCTCGGATTTTTTAAATTTCTATAATTTGTAACGCAATCGCAACCAAGCATACCAGAACATGCCCCATACATACTCCATGAAGCTATCTTTTTTACGGTATTTCGCCCATTGCTTGAAGTCGTGGTAGTTTTCCGGTTTCTTAATGGGCAGGGTATTGGTTATCGTTTCCCATGGCGACATGGCGTTGTATGTTCTCCATTGCGGGTCAAAGGGCAGGAGTACCATTTGCCAGGGCTTGCGCCGGCCTGTCCAATGGATAATGACGCCTTTCCCCTGGTCATCCTGGCCACCGCCAAATTCATTGTATTCCGATGGCAGGAAAAGATTTGTCCCGTCAAAAGTCAGGTTCAGCACATCCTGGCTTTGGCCCAGGAAGCGTTCGCGCGGCTCTTTTTGGAAGGAAAAGGCTTTTTCCGTAATACCCTGTTTTTCCCATTCAGGAATATTGACAACCATAATTCCATCGTTAAAATATTTTCCGTTCTTCAGCTTCAGGTATTCGCCCCGATAGGCGGCATCCTTAGGCCGTTCGGAAACGGCTCCCATAGCATAGCCGGTCATGTCCAGGGAAAATAGCGGTGCCAGCGAAGCGATAACCATGGTGTCGGCATCTAAATAGACGTAACGGTCCGTCATGTCCTTTAAAACTTTCGGCATATAGATGCGGCCGTAGGTGATGCGGGAGAAGCGGGCTACCTTGACGTGGAAATCCTCGAAGGGTGCCATATTGAGTTCGTATAGAATGCAGCGGCAATGCCATTGTGCGGCCAGTTGACGAACCTTATCCCGATTTTCCTGGCTATAGCCGTCGGTAAACAAATGAAAGACCAAAGGTTGATCCTGATTATTTTCTAAAACGGAAACGATGGAGGCGCCCATAATGGTAAAAAAAGGATCGTTTACGTTGTAGGTAATATGCCAAGGAGTACTTTCTAAATCCTGCAAAAAATTAAAGTCCTCTTTCTTGACAATAAAGTTTTCTAAGGCAAAGAAACCTGACTCAAATGTTTTCATGATTAATTAAACACGCTTTCTATGGCTTCTTGGACCATGGGTATAGTAAGGACATCGACGCAGTCTGTTTTAGTGCAACGTTTAGGACCGGCACAGACATATTTTCCCGAGCAGGGCGCATGACCACTGACGCAGAGGGAGCGAGGTCCCGGTGCCTGATAAAGGGTCGGCGAATTATGGGTAAAGAGCGTAATGACAGGACAACCGGCCACACCGCCTACGTGTGCTGTGCCTGTATCCAAGCTGAGCAAGAGATCCATGTGGGACAAAAGTCCGGCCAACTGCTGGAAGGACGATTTGCCAATGAGATCGACGACCTGGTCAGGCCGCGCTATGCCCTTCAGGATTTCTTTCGCCCGGGCCTCATGACTGGGAATACCTGTCAGATATAGGCGTGCGCCATACGTGTCGATAAGCCAGTTACAAATATGGCTGAACTTTTCTTCCGGCCAATCCTTCGTAGGACTACTGGACTGAATGCACAAGGCAACGTGCTTTGGGGCCGGATACCGGGCCAATACGTCCGCGCACCAAGCCTCTACCTCCTGCGTAAAGGGCTTAAACCGGGGTGATACATATTGGCTGTCCGTATCGTGAAAATAGAGGCGCAGCATTTGCTGAAAATTTGCCGACAGGCTATGTGCCTCAAATTCCCAGCCTGTTGGCAAGGGCAAATCCTGTGTATATAGCATTTTTTCCCAGCCCAGTTTCCAGCCCAGGCCCTGTTCCATACTGAGGCGCACAGGCATACGGGCAAGCCACTTCATGAGTGTTACCCGTTCCCGAGGGTCCAGGGAGATGCCCAAGTCAAACTTCTCGCGTCCCAAATTTCGGGCAATACGAAATACATCGCGCGTGCCGCCACCGCTCTTATAGGTATAGGGAATCACCCGGTCCACCCCGTCGAGCATCTCTGCCACAAAGGCCAAATCAGCCGTCGCTAAATATACGATTTCCGCATCAGGACAGTGTTTGCGCAAAACGGGCAATACAGACGCCGTCATGAGCATGTCCCCCATATGCATGATGCCATCGAGAAAGATTTTATGGTACGTCATTTTGATTGTACTTCCTTATCGTAATAGAGTTCCTGGATGTGGCGCCAGAATCGCTTGCCTTGAAGTAAAAGTTTTTCGCTTAGAGATAATTGGTTGTAAAAATCATCTATCCGTTTTTGCTTCATCTTTTTTAGATATTTCAAATCCTTGCGGTCCCGTGAAGCTATTGTATCAATAAGAGAATTTTGTGCATATAAAGCATTCAGTTGCACTAATTTTTCTTCCATACAATAAATTTCCAAGAGATTAAACTTCAAATATTGGGCCCATGCATCTATTTCTATCCTAGGCGGCGTCTGAAACCGCAGGATATTTTCAGCAGCTTTACGATTAATGACATAACCATGTCCGTCCGTACCTGCCAGCGCACGCAAAATAAATGGCTTACCTTCCTTATATACGATAGGCTTAGTATGTGCTACCGCTTTATATAAGAGAAGCACCAGTGGTTCCGTATGCCTGTCCAGAAACTTCTGCAAGTCTGCCAACTCTTGAAAAAAGACGGTATTTAGCTGAACATCATCTTCGAATACGAAGATATAAGGCTTCTGACTCTCAAGTAAATTTTTGTAAACACCTAAATGAGATAACGCACAGCCTACTTCTCCCAACCTCATCACACCCAGATCCACAGCTAAGGATTCCAATTCTTTAGGTGTCAACTCATTCCCCATAATGGCATCAAAAAATTGTGGTTCTACTCCATGACTTTGGAAGTTGGTTAAAATAGACGCTCTTCTATCCTCTGCATTTTTTGCACTGATTACATAATGGTAAAAATTACTCATCAGTCTTTCCCCCATTAGACTGTTTCAATTTATTATGCGTACAACTAGCTAAGGTAATGCCCCAAAAAGTAAAATACAAATGGAGTTCATATTTTGCATAAAACGTATTATCCACCATACCATGAACAAGCAGAAGCCCTATACAGTACCAAAGCATCCCATAGGGAATCAGATTTTTCGGATATTTTTTGATCAAATAGAGCAACAATAGCAGATTGCTGCCTAAAAATACCAGATATCCGGCGCCGCCCAAGGTTCCTGTGCCGGAAAAGAAGTTGGCCACATTATTATGCGGCAAGGTCAAGGTTGGTTCATGCGCGCCCGGTAAAATGTAATGGGCCTGATATTCCTTGTTCCAGCGATCAAAGCCTACGCCGTATACCTTATGATCTTGCCACATATGGTAGGCAGAGTGAAGCAACAATACCCGTTCATTATCATAGGAACGGGTTTGATACGTATTGGTAAAGGCGTAAAAGCCACTCCCCGATACGGCTAAGATCAGGCAAAAAACAATTGTCCGCAGAGGCATTTTCCAGGATTTCTTATGCGTCAACCCTGCATATATAGCAACAGTTAAAAGGCCTACGCCAAAACCTGCCGTACCGCCACGCGATTGAGCCATCAATAGGGTTCCCGTCATAAAGACAGCCGTACAACCAAAAAGCAAGGTATAGAGTATCCTTTTCTTTCCTTCTCCGCTATGCCAATGGTGAAATGTCGCTAAGTATAAGAAAGGCAATAATACTTCAAGCGTCATGGACATATGATTATACGATGCAAAAGGTCCCCGCAAGCGTTCACATATGTGTCCGGCCATGATGGCCTGCAACGGATAATAAGCCAAAACCCAGCTGCCACCCAAAAGGCCCCATTGGAAGGATGACCAGTCATGGTTGGCCTTTTGAAAGCCAAAATACGTTACCCATACAGGAAGTGAATATGCGATAAAGTTCCTGGCAGTCCGCATAGACCCTGCATCTCCTGTCAGAAAAGATGCCAAGGACACCATTGCCAAGAAAAAAATGTAAGGGCCAAAAAAGCTTAACGGTGGCAATGCAAACTTCTCTTTTTTTCTTAAAAACCAGATAAGCAGAACCACGATCAAGCCTGCACTAATGCTGAATCCGGCATTCCACTTTGTACTACAGACAAAAAGTACAAATAAATTTAAGGCCACACTAAGCAGATTTTCCCTGTTGATGCATATCTTCATGTTACACTCCCTATGACAATATTCTTTCCCACAGCTTCGCCACTTTCATCCGAAATTCCTGGCGCCCAATAGATTTCCCTTTCATATCGGCACTCGGTTGCGGCATCTCCACATCGGCAAAGGCCGTTTCTTTCAAGACGTCGTAATAGCGCTCGTTAAAAGCCCCGTCCCGTTCAAATTCCCAGGGCTTATAGCGTCCGGCCCAATGAAAGACGGCCGGATGTTTGGCTGCTTCTATGGCCTTATGGCGCCAGCTACTATGAGTGAGCACCTTCAGGGGCAGCGTAAAGATGGGCGGAATGACGTTCCAGCGCAGGGGCAAGGCCTGCCAATTGTCTTTAAAGACCAGGTTCAGTCCGTCCTGATCGTGGTGGCGGAACGCACCTTGTGCTACTTTTTCCAATACCTGCTGACCGTAGTGATGGCTTCGCCAGGCTGCAAGGTCCAATACCATGACGCCGGAATTAAAGTACAAATCTCCTGCAGGAATGCCCAAGGTCGCCTCTTTTTGCTTTACCATGCGTTTGGAGCAGAGAATGCCCAGGTCGGGTACGGCCGCCATAGGTTTTCCTTCCAGAGGCGTATGCCAAAGGGTTTCTATATCATCCAACACCAGCAAATCCGTATCCAGATACATCACTTTCGTAACGTTTTCCGGCAGGAGCTGGTCCAGCATGAGACGCAAATAGGCCGCCCGGTTGATGTGGCCGCTTGTATGCGCCTGGATGGCAATGTCACCGGTAGCAATAAAGGAAATCTTTCCCTGGAGACGGGTAACAGTAGCCGTAATGGCAGCTTCTTTTTCTTTTGATATGTTGTCGCTCAAGAAATATACGTGTACGGGGCAGCCCCTCTGGTGCTGCAGCAAAATCGACGCACAGGCTACGGCACCATGCTGGGCATAACGGTCATCGGCAGCTACGGCTACGGCTATTTCATCCATGTGGATCTCCTCATTTCCAGTTCTAGAACACAGGCAGGGATACGTACTCCCCTGCCTTATTTTTGTTTCATCCGTTGCTGTTCATGCAACTTCAGGTATTTCATGGTTTCATAAAAAAAGTGATGGCAGCACATAAAGACGCCCATCCAGCCATCAAGGAAGCCCAAGCGGCCGAAAAACATCTTGAAAAAGCCACCCAGGCTATGGAGAAAGACGCCGCTCAAGGAAATGCGCCGTCCCCGTTCATAGGCTTCTTCTGCCCAAATGGACGTATACTGCATGACCTTTCCTTCCCACTGGGCCCACGAGCGATACGTGTAATGTTCCAAATACCCCGGTAGTTGTACTAAGGGCAGGTCGCATTCCGGGTGTTCATGTACGGGATTGACCCAGGTCACGGCCGTGCGCGGAAAGAGACGGGCTACGTGGTCCGGCTTCAGGACGCCGTGATTGAATTTCGTGCCAAAGGCGACGGATTTGCGGGTTACGCTGTATTGCTTGGCTTCGTTTGCAGCGACGACCTGCTCTACGGCCTGCGCCAGTTCCGGCGTAATGCGTTCATCGGCATCGACGTAGAAAACCCAGTCAGCCTCGGTCTGCGTCAGGGCAAAGTTACGCTGGGCGGCGAAGTCATTGGTCCAGGCCCGGAATACGACGCGGGCACCATGCGCTTTGGCCAATTCGACCGTACCATCCGTACTGCCCGAATCGACGATGAGGACTTCCGTGGCACAGGCTTTGGCCGCTTCGATGGCATCGACAATATTGACTTCTTCGTTTTTCGTTAAGATGATCACGGCTAATGAGTTCATGGCGTCTCCTTATTCCTGCGTTTTAGGCGCTTCAATGGGATCGTAATCAGCTGGCTTTTCCGTAATGGCCGCTTCGTCGATGGCCGACGGCGTAGGGCGGAAATCGTCGCGGAAGAGCTCTTTTACGTGTGCAATGTAATCAGGGATGATGTCATCCATGAGGAGATAGCGCTTGCGGAAAAGATTGCGCTTGCGCGAAGGGATATCGTCGTATTTGCGGCGTTTTTCCGTAATCGGCATTTGCCAGTAAAACTCTTCCGACGGCGTCGCTTCGGCTCCTTCTTCTTTCCAGAATACATCGAGGCTGGTTTTCTTGCTGCGGTTGCCGCGCAGAATATGGCTGTTCGTATAAAAGCCGGCATCGGTGATGGCATAGAGGTCTTTAATGCCCAAGGTCTGCGTAAAAATACGCAGCAAATAGAGGATGAAATTCTTCGGCCGGTAGCCAAAGAGCTTCTTCGTAATTTCCTTCGTCAGTTCCAAGCCTGCCTTCGAACCCTGGAGGGTACCGATATAAAGGGCCGGTTCACCGGCTTTATTGTAATCAAAGCGGAAGTTGAAATGATAGAGCATATCTTCACGGCTATAGAGATAGAGGGACAAGAAGCCTTCCTTACGCTGGCCCGTATCAAAAATAAGCCGTACCTTCAAGGGATTCGCTGCATCCTGGGACTGCCACAGGGTATAGCCTTTGCCCCAATAGATTTCTTTGATGACGTCATCGGAAAAGAACTGGCGCAAAATAGTAAAGTGATGCTTCACTGCGTCCAGGCGCTGGCGCATGGTCGAGTTTTTAAACAAGAAGACGCGCGTAATGACTTCCTGGAAATCCGGATCATGGGTTTCCAAAAAGCCTTTCATAGGCGGATATTGATCAAAGAAGGTATATAATTCTTCAAAAAGAGCGCGGTTGGAAATGGCTCTGACGAAGAAGACGACGGCCCGCTTATTTTCCTTAAAGTTCCGCGGTCCATAAATGCCACGGGAGACGTTCCAAAAATGAGATATGCTGTGCATCGATCCGTTCCTTTCTACTTGCTATTACGATGTGGCAGGCAGGGTTTTCCTGCCTGCCGGCATGGGTGCTGGTGTTACGTATTAGAGTATATCATTTTTTCATAGGACTGACTACTTTCCGTGCTTACCAGACCGCTAATACTCTGTAAATTCTTCTTATTCTCTGCCCTTGCGGCTGACGAGAAGCTTCTTTTTACCGAAGTGATAGTGAAACAGGGAGGCCAGGAAATAGGAGCTCGTATAGGTCTGGTATTCCAGCTTCTTGAAAAAGCCCAGCTTTTGTCCCTGCAAAAACTGCATGAGGTCCCAGCCGTAGGAAGACCGCGTTTCTTCGTAGAGGTCACGTTCCCGATGCTTTACGGCATAGCGCAGGAGATCCAGGACGGAACGAATGTAATTACGGTAGGCTGCCTGCTGCAGGTCTGTGCCGGCTTTTGCACTTTCCTTCATGCGCCAATAGATGCGTTCATTGACCCGGAAGTTGCCGTCCCACGTAGCAAACGTATCCACCCAGGACAAGCCATCGGCATGCTGTAAATAATGGTAAAACGGATTGTCCATAAAGGCTACCTTACGGGCATTGAAAAAGGCCATCGTGACGAAGAGTTTATCTTCCAGGAAGGAAATGGTGTCGTCAAAATGCGTATCGCCAATGACGTCGCGCGTAAAAACCTTGTTGAGGATACTGTTGATAGAGCAGCCCTGCTTCGTAAGGCAGGTCAAGGGCTGGTCTGAAACAGTGATGGCTTTTTCCGTATAGGGTGTAGGTACATAGATTGTTTCCCTGTCCATGCGGCAATTGACGATATCTGCGTTCTGCCGTTTCATGACAGCCAGCATGGCTTCATACATGCGCGAGTCGATGCAGTCATCGGCGTCGACAAAGGCAATATATTTGCCCTTTGCCTCACGCAGGCCAAGATTACGGGCTGCACTGACACCGCCATGTTCTTTCGTAAAGACACGGACACGTGCATCTTTAGCCGCTACAGCCTGACAAATTTCCAGGCTTTGATCCTGAGAGCCATCGTTGACGAGAAGCACTTCAAGATTCGTATAGGTCTGCCCCAGGATAGCTTGCAGGGTCTGGGGCAACGAGGCCGCATCCTGATAGACAGGCACAATAACACTTAATAAATCATTCAATCGGATCAGCCTCCTTTTCCGAAAAGGCTATCGTTCCCAGACAGAGGCCCCACAAGAGCCAATAAAGCTGCAACATAGTGCGGCCAAAGAAGGTATCGTCCAGGAACCCAAAAATATATACTGAAAGGAGTGCCAAACTCAGGCTGGCCAGCCAGGGAAAGGCACGTTGTTTGCGCCGGTACACGTTCCGCAGGCAGGAGATGATTTCCTTGCCCTGCCAAAGGATGAGAGAGAGAAAGCCGGCGAACCCGATGAGACCGGTTTCAGCCATAATCTGCAGATACACGTTGCCTGGCGAAGGCCTACGCACGGTACTACTGGGATTGTGCGCAGCATAGGCAGTCTCGTATACGTTACTCCAGTTCCCCATCCCGATGCCAACGAGAGGATGCTCCCGGACTATGTCAAGACTCGTTTCTGCAAGATAGATACGGTTGGCCCGGCCAAGCTCACGGCGCACGCTCTGAGACATATAGGCCGGGGAAATGCTGGCCACGCCCAGGCAGGCAATGACGACGGCGGCCCCCATAAGCCTGAGGGATACCAGGTCCCGGCAGTGATAGACGAGCCCGGCCAGAATAGCACAGCCAATGGCAAAGGTAAGATAGCCATTGCGGGAGCCCGTGCAGATAAGCATGATCATCGCCAGAATGCAGAGAACCAGGGAAATGATACTGCGCGAACGCAGATGATAGCGGTACTTCACAGCGCCAAAGAACACGATAGGCACCAAAAGGGTCAAGAGACCTGCCAGCGTATGCGGGCTGTCAAAAGGGCCGAATAGGCGCCGGTCATGCCAGCCCGGATGGACGAGCACGACCAGGCAGAGCCAAATAAGGGCTGCCATGACACCGTACCAAATAGCATGATAGGTCTTCGTGCCAGGCCGCATCATAACGACAGCCAGCAAAAACGGCGCCAGGCAGGAAATATAGGTAAGAAGCAAAGTCACGCTCCCGCCGTTGAAGGGCACCGTAATACCAGCTGCCACCAAGGCAATCGCGATGACCAGCAAACTTTGTTTGAAATGACGGCTTCTGATGACCGGCCCAAGAAAGGGCTCATGGTACTGACGGCAGAGCACTACATACAAAATAGCGGCAAGGGCCATGACCATGCCTGACGACACGCCACAGCCGGTTACCAGCAAAAATAAGGGCAACTGGCGAATCCAGTCCCGCTTACGGGTCAATATTTCTTTCATTTTTTCCGCTCCCCATACAAGGTCGCGACAGGCTTACTAGTTGAGCAGGTCTGGCACGGACTGCAATAATTCCGGATGCTGCAAAATATAGGCAGACAAACTCTTTTCGGCTTCACATTCGACAGCAAAAGGCGTCGTCCCGCGGATGACATCGTCCCCTCTGACAGCGCTGAGCTTCTGGTAATACTGTTCATCACAGCCGCCAACGAATTCATTCGTTGCCCAGTGATAGGGTGTCACACACTGCGTCACCGGTTCCGTCAGAGACGAAAAGAGGGAATAATACGTAAAGCCCTTGGGCGCAATGAGTTCCATGATAGTCGGCAGGATATTCATATGACCACCAATGACGTTATTTGCCAAGGAGTCCTTGTCGAGGTTCGGATGCTGGAACATGAGGACCGGCGAATGGAGTTCCCGGAAGGTATATTCCCGCTTCATGAAGGACGTATGCTGTAATTCCGAGCAATGGCAGCCATGGTCACCGGTGACGATGAAGAGACTATCCGGATAGAGCCGTTTCATCTGGTCGATAAAATCGTTAATCGCCTTGTCTGAATACCAGAAAGCGCCAAGAATCTTAGGAATGATTTTTTCCTTCAGCACGTCATCCTTTACGTTCAGTATTTTTTCAGCCTCAAAGCCCAGCTTCTTCATGGGCATCTTGTAGGGGCCGTGGTTGGACGTCGTGTAGAGATAGTGGAACTGCAACGGGGCCTGGTCTGCCTGAATCATCTCCCCTGCTTTGCCGAGGAAGATGTGATCATAGACACCGACCCACGAGCGCGGCGCATCGGGATCGCAAATATCCGTGGCCGAATAGGCATGGTCAAAGCCGCAGGCCGGCGCAAAATGATTAAAGTTGCCATGGGCCATACTGCCGCCGTACCAGTAATTCGTCTGATAGCCTAATTTACGCAGTTGTACGGGCATAGACGTCGGCAAGGTACCCTGCCAGAATTGTTCCCGTTCATTGAGTTCCAGGCCCGCATCGAAAATCCCCAGCATGAGGCTGACGATAGAAGGCCGGGAAATGATTCCTGCCGAAAGGGCCGTGCGGATCCACGCCGTATGGGGATCGTCCATGAACGCCTTGCCCCGGTCGGCAACGTGCAAATCCGCAAAGGCCGGATCGAAATACTGCTGGGAGTAGCTTTCACCGACAATGAGGAAAATGTGAGACGGCAATTTCATTTTCGGGCCCTTGGCGACGTGCGTAAAGGCCTTGAGGGCGTCGTCATAAGACGCTACGCTGCCGCCCGTTGCTTCGATAAGGGGCTTAGCCAGTTCCAGATTTTCTTTGTCGCTCCGCTGCATCGTTACGCCCAGGCGCTGCCGCTTGAGAAGCTTTAAGGCGATGAGATCGTCCACCGTCGCCTTGGACAGGAAGGGGTCATCTTTGACGATGTCGGGAATCGTATCCCATTCGGGCTTATCGTCGTGCATGAACGTGCCTCCGTAGCGGAAGAAATAGAAGAACGCAATGAGAGCCAGGACGATGACCGTGTTGAACACATAGGCCCAAGCACCGGCAAAGTGCGGATAGGCCAGCACCGGCGTGTGCAAAATGCCGAAGATGCCGAAATAGACCAGGATGGCATAAGGAATGATGCAGGCCAGGCGGCGGGCACCGTGATACTGGTTGAAGAAGACGTCGACGAGGTTGTTCTTCTCTGCCTTCTCCCCTAAGAAAACGATATTATTGAAAATATCGTGGAATTGCGCATAAAAAATCTGCTTGCCAATGAAGGCCAAGTAAATAGCCATGGCATAGATCATGCCCAGGACCAGGCGGATCGTATCGCCGTGGGCGGCCCAGGGAGCAAAAAATAAACCCGGCAGTGTCACGACTACCAGGGACAAGACGAACACGTAGGCGTTGATGTCCATGCCCCACCAAAAGCCGAAGCGGAAGCACTGAAATAAGGCCTTCCCCTTCCCTTTAAGGGATCCGTCGGGCTTTTGCGTAGCAATGAAGATAGCCCGGAAGATAGCACATAGGATAGGAAAACAAATGAATAATTTGAGATCCTGCTGAGCTCCTAAAAAGAATTGTTCAAACATGCCTTTACCTCTCTTTTATCCATCCTGCCTGGAGCGCTGCAAGCCGCTCCGGCAGGATATGAACTTGCTCCCACAGGGCCGTCAAAAACGCCGACGTACGGAAGTCTTTTTTTGTATTACACATCATATTATTTTACCATACTCACACCGTCAAGTACATATTTTATGCCTATGTACGGCCTGCCGTGATGATCAGACCCGCTTCAAAACGAGGGCGCCGGCAATACCGGAGAGGACGGAGGCGCTGACGATGGCGAGCTTGGCCGTATCGAGGCTGCCTGCGTCGGGAAAGGCCAGGGCGGCGATAAAAAGAGACATAGTGAAGCCGATGCCGCCGAGCATGCCGGCACCGAGGAAGTGGCCCAGTTTGACACCGTGCGGCAAGGTGGCGATGCGGCTTTTGATGAGGATCCAGGTCATGCCAAAGATGCCAATGGGCTTGCCGAGGAAGAGGCCAGCCAGGATGCCCAGGCTGATGGGCGAAGCAAAGGTGGCCATACTGCTGCTGATGAGGGAAATGCCGGCATTAGAAAGGGCAAAGATAGGCATGACGCCGTAAGCCGACCAGGGCGTGAGCCGGTGCTCCACTTTGCTGAGGAGACTCTTGGCATGGGTTGCTTCTGTGCCGACCGGAATGGAAAGGCCCAGGATGACGCCGGCAATGGTCGGATGGATGCCGCCGCGCAGGAAAAGATACCAAAGGATAAGTCCTCCTGCGAGATACAAGGGAAAGAAGGAAATCTGTTTCTTGCAGGCCAGGAATAAAAGGGCCATGACGACCAGGCTGGCCAGAAGCAGAGATAGCTGCAGCTCTGACGAGTAAAAAATGGCAATGACCAGAATGCCGCCTAAGTCATCGACGATGGCCAGGGCCGTGAGGAAGACGACGACAGCCCGCGGTGCCTTCGGCGCAGCAAAGGCCAGGATGCCCAAGGAAAAGGCAATATCCGTCGCCATCGGCACGCCCCAGCCGCTGATGGACGGCAGACCCATATTGAAGGCGGCAAAAAAGAGGGCTGGCACAGCCATACCACCGGCAGCGGCGGCAATGGGCAGAATCGTCGCCGACGGCGATTTCAGTTCGCCAAAGAGGAATTCCCGTTTGATTTCCAGGCCGATGACAAAGAAGAAAATCGCCATGAGGCCGTCGTTGATCCAATGCAGTAACGACATAGACAAAGGCCCTAAGGCAAGTTCCGTGTGTAACAAATGCTCGTAGACAGGGCCCAAGCCCGTATTGGCAATCACCATGGCTACGACAGCACAGACGAGGAGTGTCATGCCACTAGAGGCTTCCTGCTGAAAGAAATTCGTTACCGCTCGTTTCACTTTTCTTTGTACTTTTTTTCTCATATGCCCTTCCTTTCGGTATTAAAAATTGCGTCGCCGTGTTACAATAAATGCATAGTGCCAAGAGGCACGCATAAGGAGGTACCACCATGGATTTCACACTTACATTACAGTCTTCTGCCGAAACGACAGAAAAAGTCACCGATGCCAATACGGCTATTCAGTTTGCCAGCGGCACAGCACCGGTATACGCGACGCCGGCCTTAGTCGGCCTGATGGAACACGCAGCGGTCCTCGCTTGCGATTCCCAGCTGCCTGAAGGCTACGGCACGGTTGGCATTTCCATGAACGTCAAACACGTTTCGGCTACGCCTGTAGGCATGACCGTCCGTGCCAAAGCCGTTCTTACGGAACAGGACCGCCGCAAGCTGACCTTTTCCATCCAGGCTTGGGACGAAGCCGGCCTCGTCGGCGAAGCCACACACGAACGCTTCATCATCGAATCGAAGCCCTTCGTGGAAAAAGCACAGAGCAAGCTGGCCAAATAAGGCATCTGATAAAAAAACTGTATCCTGCGGAGTCGTTTAGGGCTTCGTGGGGATACAGTTTTTTTGTGTCCTTCGTTTTTACTGGATAACGACGAGGGTATCGCCGGTTTTTACGTTATCGCCTACCTGAACGCGCAGGTCATAGACCTTGCCATCGCCAGGAGCCATAATGTCGTTCTGCATCTTCATGGCTTCGAGAACGACGAGTACATCGCCCCGTTTGACGTCGGCATCATTCTGCGTCTTCACGGCAGAAATCTTGCCCGGCATCGGTGCCTTGACGACCGTTGCGCCTGCGGGAACGGGGCCGCGCGGTGCTACTGCTTCTGCTGCCGGAGCCGGAGCTGCTTTAGCTGCCGGGGCTGCCGGAGCGGGTGCTGCCGGGGCCGCCGGAGCCGCTTTGACTACGGGAGCAGCCTGTACAGGAGCTGCTGCCGGGGCGCTGGCTACGCCCGTTTCTTCTACTTCTACTTCATACGCCTGTCCGTTTACGGTTACTTTAAATTTTCTCATTATCTATTCCTCCTGGAGCCTAGTTTCGATCTATTTTATCGCATGCCGGCTAAACGGCCTGCCATAACCCAATTGTGACTGCGGCTGTGGTGCTGCTGGGGCCGGATGCTGCGAATGGCTGCGGGATCATAGCCGCAGGCAGCGACGGCTGCCATGATGACGGCGACGATTTCCGGCGAAAGTTCTCCGTCCATAGCCGCTGCTTCTGCTGCCGGTGTTTCTTCGGCTGCCGGCGTGGCCACAGGCGTTTCCCCGGCTACGCCTTCGGCTGCGGCTTTTGCCACTTCCGGGGCGGCCGCTTCTGCCGGGGCTTCCTCAGCCGGGGCAGCTGTTTTTTCCTCAGCTGCTGCGACAGGCGTTTCCCCTTTTTGTGCCTGCAGTTCTTCTATAAGACGCGTCAATTCTTCATTTTTTTGCTGCAGTTCATGTACCCGTCCGTTGACGGCCTGAAGACGGTTGGACAAGGTATACCAAACCAGAACGACCAAGAGCGCCAGGGCAACGAGGGCAATGATGACGAGATTCGTTTCTTCCATAATCTGCCCCCTCCTTACAACGGAATATTGCCGTGCTTCTTATGCGGCCGTTCTTCCCGTTTGCTATAGAGCATAGCCAGGGCGTTAATGACCTGCGGCCGTGTATTTTTCGGTTCGATGATGCAGTCTACATAGCCGTGTTCCGCAGCCTTGTAGGGTGTCAGGAATTCGTGCTTGTATTCTTCCTTCTTCTGTTCTTTTTCCGGATCGTTCTTGAAGATAATATCGGCTGCGCCATCAGGACCCATAACGGCGATTTCCGCTGTAGGCCAGGCGTATACCATATCGGCACCGAGCTGGCGGCAGCACATGCCGATGTAGGCACCGCCGTAGGCTTTACGGACGACGACGGTAACCTTGGGCACGGTAGCTTCGCAATAGGCATAGAGCAGCTTTGCACCGTGGCGGATAATGCCTTCGTGTTCCTGGTTCGTGCCCGGCAAGAAGCCCGGTACGTCGACAAAGGTGACGACAGGGATATTGAAGGCATCGCAGAAACGGACAAAGCGGGCTGCTTTGTCAGACGCATTGATATCGAGGCAGCCAGCCAGGAATTTCGGCTGGTTGGCAATGATCCCTACAGTCTGGCCGTCGAAACGGGCAAAGCAGGTGATCATGTTGAGGGCATAGTTTTCGAGAACCTGATAGATATTGCCGTCATCGACGCAGGCCCGCAGGACGTCGAGCATATCGTATGCAGCCGTATCGCTGTCAGGTACGATGGAGTCGAGGCTTTCGTCTGTCCGGTCAGGACGGTCTGCCGATTCTACGACCGGCGCTTCTTCCATGTTGTTGCTCGGCAGGAAGTCGAGGAGTGCTTTGATCTTGTTGATGCAATCCGTTTCGTCTTCGCAGGCGAAATGAGCTACACCGGAAACGCTGCTGTGCGTCTGGGCACCGCCCAATTCTTCTGCCGTCACTTCTTCCATGGTAACGGATTTAATGACCTTCGGGCCTGTAATGAACATATTGCTCGTGTTCTTGACCATAAAGATAAAATCCGTCAGGGCCGGGCTGTATACGGCACCGCCGGCACAAGGCCCCATGATAACGGAAATCTGAGGAATGACGCCGGAAGCCATGGTGTTGTTCATGAAAATACGGCCAAAGCCGGACAAGGCGTCGACACCTTCCTGAATACGGGCACCGCCGGAATCGTTGATGCCGATAATGGGCGCACCCATCTTGAGGGCCATTTCCTGGACTTGGCAGATCTTGTGGGCGTGCATTTCGCCAAGAGAACCGCCTTCGACAGTGAAATCTTCGGCATAGGCGAAAACGAGACGGCCATGGACATTGCCATAGCCCGTTACGACGCCGTCACCGGGGATTTCTTTCTTTTCCATACCGAAATTGGTGCAGCGATGCTTGATGAACTGGCTGATTTCCGTGAAGCTGCCTGCATCAAAGAGCAGGTTGAGCCGTTCCCGGGCCGTCATCTTTCCTTTTTCGTGCTGCTTGTCAATCTTCTTTTGACCGCCGCCCATTTCTATTTTTTCGAGCTTTGCTTTAAACTGCTCGATCTTTTCTTGCACTGTTGCCATAAGGCACCTCCCATACATTTATTACATAGATTTTTATTATATCATATTTCCTGCTGTCTTTCGACATAACTCTGTTTTATTATAATACATTTTTCACATAGAGAAAAGGATACAGACCTGATGCATAAGAAAAAGGCTATTTATTTGCCAGCGTTTCTTTTTCTCGTATGTGTATTTACCTAAAAGTTTTAAGAAATACTACGCCTGCAAGAAAGACAAAAAGAGCATATACAAGATGTACATACTCTTTTTGCTATATTTATCTTTCTTTGATGGCCTTGACGATCCGTTCCATCCCCTTTTGGATAATGGAACGCGGCATAGCGAGGTTGAGGCGTACGTAGCCCTTGGCGTTGCCGACGAAGAGGGCGTCGCCGCCTTCGAGGAGGACACCGGCCTTATTGGCCATGAAATCAGGAATATCCGGCACATCAGCTAGGTACGGATTGAGATTGACCCAGGCCAGATACGTAGCTTCGGGAATCACATAGGTTACCTTTTCCAAATCCCTGTCGAGAATATCCTTGACGAGCTGGAAATTGCCGTCCAAATAGGTCTTCAGCTGATCCAGCCATTCTGCGCCGTAGCGGTACGCCGCCGTATGCGCTGCAATGGACAAGGGATTGATATTCATAGCATAAGAGTTCGTATAGGCAATGTACTTCTGACGCAGCTCCGCATTGCGGATGATCATTTCAGCAAACATGAGGCCGGCCATATTGAAGCACTTCGAGGCCGACGTGCAAACGATGAGCTTTTCATACTCCGGCATGATCTTGGCCATAGGGATATGGTGTACGCCCTGGCGCAAAATATCGCAGTGAATTTCATCGCTAATGATCCAGAGATTGTATTTTTCTACGATGGCTGCGACGTGACGCAATTCGTCTTCTGTCCAGACGCGGCCCGTCGGGTTGTGCGGATTGCACC
The DNA here is from genome assembly GCF_027681725.1 of Caecibacter sp. AF58-12pH5A. Classification (NCBI taxonomy): domain Bacteria; kingdom Bacillati; phylum Bacillota; class Negativicutes; order Veillonellales; family Veillonellaceae; genus Caecibacter; species Caecibacter sp. AF58-12pH5A. Next base: position 19,238 of record NZ_JAQDBC010000020.1, read on the forward strand.
AAATGAGAACCTTGGCAAAGGGATTGGCGCAGGCCTTTTCCAAATCGCCAAAATCGATATGCCAGTTGCCCAGGCCGTCGCTGATGAGGGGCGTATGGATGGCCCGTTTATGCCGTTCGTCAATGGCATGCTGGAAATAGCCGTACGCCGGCGTATGAATAATGGCGTAGTCGTTGTCGCCCAGAAGCATATCCGACAGCGTGTACAAGCCGGGAATAATCCCTAAGGAGAAGCAAATTTCTTCCTTTGGGTAGGTCCAGCCGTACATCTTCTGGTTCCAATCGTTGTACGCGTCATAAAACTCCGGTTCAAAAACCTGGCTGTAGCCCAGGATACGCTGGTCGGCCCGGTCCTTAATGGCCTGGATAATAGCCGGGCACATGGCAAACTCCATGTCGGCTACCCACATGCGGACGAACTCGTCGTCCTTGAAGGGAAATTTCTTTTTGCCTTCAAAATCATGAAAAATATAGCCACGGAAACCGTCTGTATTGAGGGCATTCGTGTGATAGCGGTTTACAATTTCATCAAAGTTATATGGCATGCGTGTCGCACTCCTCTCGTAGGGCCGCGTAAAGCCAGCCCATGGTTATAACTCATTATAACATATATGCATGAGACAAGACAGAAAAAAGCAGATACAAAGAAGGACTTTCTTCGTATCTGCTTTCGCTTTAGTTCCCCATATTAGCCTGGACGGGTACGTCTCTGGCAACAGACGTATCGACCGGTGCTTGAGGCTGTTTGTGCAGCTTGAGGATGTGCGTATCCTTGAACTTGTCGACGAGGAGCTGGGCTTTCACATCAGCCCGCAGCGGCGGCAAGAGGGCGTAGAGGTTCTTGCCCGGGCAGTCCGTATCGTTCAGGTCGCGGTGACCGACGATAGTCGTCGCACTTGGTTCGATGTGGTAAATCCGGCACAGTGCCGTGACGAGTTCCGTCAGTGATTCCAGCTGCGCTTTCGTCGGGATTTCCTTATCGAAGTTTCCCGTTACATTGATACCGACGGTATGGTAATTTTCCCCATAGGCGTGGGCTCCGACTGTAGCCAAGGGACGGCCCCGTTCGATGAGACCGTTCTTGCGGATGACGTAGTGATAGCCAATACCGGCCCAGCCGTTGGCCAAATGCGCCCGGTGAATGACCGCAGCGGACGTATCGCCATCAGGCACGCCGACGTGGTGGATGACGATCGTATCGGTCTTAGGCCGTACCAGCAAGGGTTCGCTAAACTGGAAATTCGTTTCTTCAATAGGCAGTCCTTCTGCAGGTGCTGCATCCTTGGCCGGATCGTAAACGGGCAGGCTTGGTTCCGCTGCCTTCTTATCAGCCCCTTTAGCCTTGGGATTCGTCGTGCCGGCCTGCGCAGCAGGATTGCTCTGCTCCCCTTTTTGACTGGCCGTACTCGTCTGCAAAGGCTGCATGGCCTTTACGGGCACTGCCACGCGGATGGTCTTTGCGTCCTTTGCCAGGCCTCCTTGAGGCAGGCAGGCCAAGAGGGCGCAGACACAGACTCCTAACAGGATACCGATTTTTTTCTTCATCTTAAATCGCTTCTTTCTCTCTTTGGATAGATGCCGCCGCGGCCGCTGATGACGGCGCACAGTCTGTCGTACACGTCCTGCGGGCGGGGATGGCTGTACCGGCCCAAGTCGATGTTGGGCTTCGTACGGTGGCCGTGGTAATCGCTGCCTAAGGTCGCTATGAGGCCGTATTGTGCAGCTATGCCGGCGTAAAAGGCAGCCGTTTCGCCATCATGATAGCTGCAGTACGCTTCAATGCCGTCAATGCCCGTAGCAATGATTGCCTCTGTCCGCTCCCGGTCTTGCCCCATATTGGCACCGGGATGGGCCAGGACAGCTGCGCCGCCGTGTTCCTGAATGAGCGCTACAGCTTCTTCAAAGGTGATTACTTCCATGGGAACGTTGCAAGGCTTGCCTTGGCCACAAAAGTCCCAGCCAAAATTGACGTACGGCGTATCACTGCGGGCCCCGCCGGGCCGGTACGGCGCCAGGAGCTCATTTTCATCGTTGCGCGGATCCGCCAAGGCCGCCCGGGCAATGAGAACGGAACCGATGGAACCGTTGACAGAAAGAGCCCAGACCTTGTCTGAATCGACAGCAATGCCAATACGCCGTACGGCTTCGATCATGGCTTCGCTATGGCTTTTCCGCTGGTCCTGCATGGCCTTTTCCAGTTTCACAAAGGCCGGGTCGTCGTAATGGATGCCATAGCCCAAAAGGTGAAACAGCTTGCCTGCATGGGTACAGGAGATCTCAATTGCCGGGAAATACGAAAGGCCCAGGCGCGCTGCTGCTCTTCCGGCCTCTGCGTTGCCTGCGACGGCATCGTGATCCGACAAGGCCATAGCCTGCACGCCTGCAGCAGCGCACTGCTCTACGATTTCCGTCGGTGTATATTGTCCGTCCATACTGTAAGACGAATGCATATGCAAATCGAGCCACGTTGCCAATGGCGTCACACTCCTTCAAAAAAAAATTAAAACTACCGGCACGCCGGTTCTATCTGTACAGCCGGTTTTCTCATCAACGTGTAGTCCTAAGACGTGCCTTATTATATCCCTTTGTCCTCTTCCTTTCAACAAAAAAACCTGAAACAAGCATCGTGCTTCAGGTTTTTCGTATAGTCAGTTCTTATGTGTTTAGTACAAGCTTTGGTAAATGCCCAGTACTTTGTCATAATCGAGAGGCACGAAATTGTGCTTCATAAGGCGTCCCTGATTTTCCATGACCGATTTGGCGAAGACCGGCAATTCTTCTTCTTTGACGCCGTATTCGTGGAGAGCCTTCTTGGGCAGGATGACGTTGAGGAGCTTTTCCAGTTCTGTGTAGACGTGAGCCGGTTCGCAGCCTAAGATATCGGCAATGAAGCGATTGAGCTTGGCAATTTCCCCATCGGACTTGATAGACATGTAGCAGTTCATGACGCCCGTAAACATGGCGTAGTTCGATTCCCCATGCGGCACGTGATACGACGCACCCAGGGGATAGCTCATGGCGTGAACGGCAGCACAGCCTGGCACGCTAAAAGCAATACCGGCCCAGTTGCTGGCCATGAGGAAATCCTTCATAAGCGGCAGCCGTGCTTCCGGCCCATGGTCGCGAATCTGCAAATAGCCTTTCAAGATCCGTTCGATTGCCTGGTAGCTAAAGGTACGGAAGCTGGCCGTTCCATCAGGAGACAAGGCCGATTCTACAGCGTGCACGAGGGCATCGATAGAGCTCGTAGCAAAGACCTTCATAGGCAGCGTTTGGAGCAGCGACGGAATGAGCACCGCCTTGTCAGCATACAGCGCTTCATCGGCAATGCCCTTCTTCGTATGACGGCTAATGAGAGCCATGACAGACACGTTCGTCACTTCACTGCCCGTACCGCACGTCGTCGGCACGAGGATCAGCTCCTTCCCCTTCACCAGTTCGATGTTGCCATCGAAAAGATCCAGCACAGGACTCACCTGCTTCAGACAAAAAAGCTTGCACAAATCGAGGATCGTACCGCCGCCAATCCCGATAATACGCGTCACATCCTTAGGCATATCCCGGTAAATAGCCTCTGCCATCTCATCAGACGGTTCGCCGGCACCGTATTTTTCCTGGAACAATACATGGCACGGCAAATCAAGGCCTTTAAAATGGGGATCGTAAATATACTCATTCGTCACGATCAAATCATGTTCACCAATCTGTACATCTTCTACGAACTCCCGCACCGTATCATACGAATAGATAACCGGCTTCAACTGTAACTCAATCATTTCTAAGATCTCCTTTATATGAAATTGTACCGCTCACAAACCTCCCTAAGCCATAGTATAGCAACGTCCCAAAGGACATTCAAGGGAATATAGAGAAAAAAACAGGCTATTTGTGCAGTATGAATGGAATTTTCACAATGAGAAAGTGGAGATGAGATTTTTGTATGCTAAAGGAGATACGAAACTAAAAGCAGCTCCGGTCAGCGTGCAAGCTTCCGGAAAATCATTCCGGTTACAATAATTGAGTATGTACGTTACAAAATGCTGGGCAAATAACGTCGCCGCCGCTTCATTGTTTACCGTGCCAATAGTTTTGGCTGCCGTGACAATATCAGCGACCGCAGTTTCCGCCGAAATATAAGCCACCGCGTTCACCTCCTTCTTTCGGGCAATAAAAAAGCACTCATTTCTGAGTGCTTTAACGCGTATTTCTAAAATTCAAAGCCACCATTCTTTTTTTCTTCTTCAATCATTTCAGCCCGTACTTCTTCAAACCGTTTTTTCCATTCCCCGTATAATTCTTTTGCCCAATCTGGGGCATTGTCTTTAACTTGACCTTTGTCGTTAAGATAGGGATAAATTTTATCATGAATTTCCCACCATTTTAATTCTTTTTCAGTCGACAATCTCATCTTTCAGCACCTCTATTTTTTTCTTGATGTAATCGACTACCATATTCTCCTCAGAATTTCTAATAGTAAAAACCTCTGCCATTAATTCATCTATTTTTTTAAGAATTGACAACAATTATAGGCATACTTTCCAACAAGATGTACTACCTCTTCATCCCAAAAAACTTTACTAGGGCAGAAGTAACGTTTAATTTCTTCTTCAAATTCTTCTTTAACTACATTGTAGCTTGTATTTCTTTTGCGTGCAACCTGTTCGAGAATGGTTTGATAATAATGATGGCCAATTTCATGCAGATAGGGGGATTCAATAGAGGTGTTAGCAAAAAGGCCTTTTTCCTTATTTAAATAGGCTAGAATGGAATTTTTAGTTTTATAATGTGCATTGATGAAAATGTTACCTGTTGACCGATCGTGAGCACCGATTACGTCTGGTTTAAAATTATACTTTCCAAAATCAATAACATAAAAATCCGGTAAAATAAGGTCTTCCGGTAAGTCTGCACTAATACTTCGCAATACTGTTTCACATAGTTTAACAGCCATGTCGTGCCAATGGTTTTGGCTGCCGTGACAATATCAGCAACCGCAGTTTCAGCCGAAATGTAAGCCACCGCGCTCACCTCCTTCTTTCAGGCAATAAAAAAGCACTCATTTCTGAGTGCTTAACGCATATTTCTAAAATTCAAAGCCACCATTCTTTTTTTCTTCTTCATCCATTTCTTCACGCATTTCTTGTAACCGTTTTTTCCATTCACCATAAAGTTCTCTGGCCCAATCCGGCGCATCTTCTTTTAACTGTTCATTTCCATTGAGATAATCTCTGATTTTTTCGTCAATTTCTCTCCATCTCAATTGTTTTTCAGTCGGTAATTTCATTTTTAAGCTCCCCTATTTTCCTCTTAATATAGTCAACTACCATATTATCTACAGAATTTCTAATTGTAAAAGCTTCCGCCATTAATTCATCTAGTCCATTATTCCCTGTGCAATAATCATAAGCATATTTTCCGACAAAAACCACCTGCATGGCTGCAAGTCGTCTGTCACGATTTCGTTCAGGTTTCCTCTTTATCTTCAAATGGGGCATCATTTTTTATTCTAGCAAGATATATTACCATCTCTCCCGGCGTATTAGCCCAGCCATGTTCAATAGCGTATAGAAGTTCTTCGGCCTCGTCTTCCGTGTCAATAAGTCCCATAATATCATTCAGCCATTTTTCATCGTCCCTATAGGTTTTCAGCGTTTTTCTCAGCTCATCCCGATACAGTGTATTTCTCTTTTCTGCATCGTCAATCGTTTCGCGTTGTATGCTCTCCTTTTCTGCCAAGGCCCAAGCATAATCAACAATATCAGCCGGACTTTTGCAATACTTCGTTTCAATAGCATCTATGAGGTTTTGTCTATCCTCTTTTTTTCTTATCAATAGCGGCATTGCTTGAATGGTAGATTCTTCATTATGGAGTGGACCCCTGATCAGATTTTTAAATACTTCATCATCCATCAGATCTGCGTTCATAATTATTCTACCTTTCTTCCTTGTTTATAGGCCTCTCTGGCTTCGTTCAAACTCATTTTGTTCGCGCCTCCCTTATAATCCGGCATGTCATTTTGTACACCATCATTTTCCCAACCGCAAACAGGGCATATGTCGAAATCGTTGGTGAACTCAAAATAATATTGCTTGCATACGGGGCATACTAATTCTTCAGCTCTATCTTTTTCCATCTTTGCATTTCCTTTTTAGTTAAACCGCCACATTATATCTCTTTCAGTTTTCTTCTTCGTCTACAAATGGGGCGTTTTTCTTGATGCTTACAAGATATCTTACAATATCCCCAGGCGTTTTAGCCCAGCCGTGTTTAATAGCATATAGAAGTTCTTCACAAACATCTTCTGTATCCGCAACACCGACAACATTATCCAGCCATTCTTCATTATCCCGATAGGTTTTCAGCGTTTTTCTCAGCTCATCCCGATACATGATATCCCTCTTTTCTATTCTATGGGTTTCCCATTTTTATAGGCTTCTCTGGCTTCGTTCAAACTCATATCATTGCCACAATTCTTTAAATCCGGTTTATCCCGTTGCACAACATCATTTGTCCAGCCGCAAACAGGACAGACATCATAATCGGCAAAACATTCAAAGTAATGCTTCTTACATACGGGACATAGCTTTTCTATATCTTTATCTTTTTCCATGATGCTGATTCTCCTATATTTAACTGTCATTTTCGTCTACAAATGGCGCATCATCACTAATTAGCCATGCATAGTGTATAAGCTCTGCCGATATTTTGACATACCCAACTTCAACAGCGTTAATTAGCTCTCTCCGTTGTTCGTCATCTTTCAGGAGTAAAGCAATGCCCTGCACTGTTTCATCGTCGTCCGGGATGTATTCTTTTAAGAATGCTGTGAATTTCGCAGTTTCCACGGTGCAGCTCCTCCTTTATCTTTTCAAATGATTAGCGAACTATGGGAATCAAAAAGGAAAAATATAAAAATATCCGGACCGTCACATGGACAGTCCGGATGCTTTTTTGGTTGGTGGGCCTACTTGGATTCGAACCAAGGACCAACCGGTTATGAGCCGGGGGCTCTACCGCTGAGCTATAGGCCCAAAGAGTGAAGCCCCTAAGGACTTCACCAAAATATTATAATACGCTTTGTGGTTCAGCGTCAAGGAAAATCTTATCTATCAAAGGAAATCCTTAATCTTTTCGCGCTTGCCCCAGTTGCGGAGCTTGCTCAGGGCTTTGCCTTCGATCTGGCGGATACGTTCACGTGTGACGTTGAAGTACTGGCCTACTTCTTCGAGGGTGCGGGGACGGCCGTCTTTGAGGCCGAAGCGCAGGTAGAGGACTTTCCGTTCGCGGTCGGTGAGACAGGAGAATACGTCTTCGATCTGTTCCTTCAACAGGATGAACGAGGCCGCATCGTCCGGTGCAATGGCTTCCTGGTCTTCGATGAAGTCACCGAGGTGGGAGTCTTCTTCTTCGCCGATTGGTGTTTCCAGTGATACCGGTTCCTGGGCTATTTTCATGATTTCCCGGACGCGGTCGACAGAAATGTCCATTTTTTCTGCGATTTCTTCCGGCAAGGGTTCACGCCCTTTATCCTGCAGGAGCTGACGGGAAATACGGATGAGTTTGTTGATCGTTTCGACCATGTGTACAGGAATACGGATGGTTCTGGCCTGGTCGGCAATAGCACGGGTAATAGCCTGACGGATCCACCACGTAGCGTACGTACTGAACTTGTAGCCCTTGCTGTAGTCGAATTTGTCGACAGCCTTGAGGAGGCCCAGGTTGCCTTCCTGAATGAGGTCGAGGAAAAGCATGCCGCGGCCGACGTAGCGTTTGGCAATGCTGACGACGAGACGCAGGTTGGCATCGGTCAGTTTCTTCTTGGCAACTGTGCCGGCTTTCTTTTCTTCTTCTGTCGCATCGGCGGCGTTGCCCCGTTCGATAGCCTTAGCCAGCTTGATTTCTTCTTCTGCCGAAAGGAGAGGTACACGGCCGATTTCCTTGAGGTACATACGGACAGGATCGTCGATATTGACGCCCTCAGGAACGCTCAAATCCATGTGGATTGTTTCCTTCGTGTCATCGTCGTCGTCACCATCGTCGCCAGTGTTGACGTCGTCTTCAGCGAGGATATCGATGCCCTTTTCCGCAAAGACTTCATACATGCGGTCCATCTGGTCGGCATTCAATTCGTCTTCTTCCATGACATTCATGATTTCTGTATACGTCAGGCTGCCTTTTTTCTGGCCCGTCTTGATCAGCTGCTGAATGTGCTGGAGCGCTATTTCCTGGCGTTCCTTTTCACTCAGCTGATTTTCCACCTTTTTCGTCTTGCTCGAGCGGGATGTTTTCTTGGTCTTCTTTTTTGTTACCTTGTTTTCGTCTTTCGTAGTTGCCATGTATTACAGGCTCCTTTCCTTGATGATCAAGCCCAACGTTTCATTTCATTTTGTATTTTCTTGCACATTGCCAGTGTTTCGACCAGCCTGGGGTCATTCTGCTGGCCATACGCAGCGGCACGTGCACTGTATTCCTTATATTGCTGTTGCAGCTCTGCCAAACGGAAGCGTTTGACGTAATCCGTAATGACCGCTTCGCTCATAGGCACTTCGGGAAGCACCATGATGCGGGCCAGTTCGCCACTTTCTTCCTGTGTCAGGAGCGGCTGGAGATCGGCCAGGGTGTAGGTTCCTTGTGTTGCCTGCAGCTCCAGGATTTTTTCAAAAATACCGGACCGGGCAGTACTCGTGAAAAACTTCGGTACGACGAGTTCACGCATGCGCGCACAGGCCTCCGGTTTTTCTACGAGAAAGCGCAAAATATTTTCTTCCGATACGGCATTCTTGCCCTTGCCGCGGACGGCGGCGTTTTCCTGATAGACAGAACGGGAAATGACAACTTGCTGCTGCCGCGTTTCCGGATGGGCTGTGACGTACTTGTTGAATTCGTTGCGCACAGCATTTTCATCTACCTGCAGCTTGGCGGCAATCTTTTTCATAAACGTTTCGAGGACGATGCGGTTGTCTTCCTGTGCAAGGACCGGAATGAGCATGGCCACAATATCGGCCTTCCCGTCCAGGGTCGTATCGTCGTATTGCTTGAGCGCCGTCATGAGCATGTAATCCAGGACATTTGGCGCATTTTCAATGGCTTCGCGCAATTTTTCCGGACCGGCCGTATTGATGTATTCATCCGGATCCTTCCCTTGCGGCAGCGTAACGACGCGTACGTGCAGGCCCAGGCCGCGGACGATTTCCATGGCCCGGAGCGTTGCCTGGCGGCCGGCCGTATCCATATCGTAGGACAAGACCAGCTCTTTTGCCTGGCGCTGCAGGAGCCGTGCCTGCTCTTCCGTAAAGGCCGTGCCCAAGGAGGCGACGACATTACAGATGCCCCGGTTGTGTGCCGATATGACGTCCATATAGCCTTCCACCAGAATGGCCCTGCCTTCGTCAAAGATGGCCTTGTGGGCCTTGTCCATGGCAAAGAGGAGGTGACGCTTATTGAAAATCAGCGTTTCCGGGGAATTCAAATATTTCGGTTTACTGTCATCGAGCACACGGCCGCCAAAGCCGACGATACGGCCGCGGCCATCGCGTATGGGGAACATAACGCGGTTGCGGAAGGCATCGTAATAGTGGCCGTTTTTTTCCTTGGCCAGGCCGACTTCCAGGAGCTCCTGGCCCGTGACGCCTTTCTTTTCAAAGGCCCGGGTCAGCTTGTCCCAGCTATCCGGTGCAAAGCCCAATTTGAACGAATGAATCGTCTCGTTCGTCAAATGGCGCCGGTGAAAATAGGCCAGTCCCGGTTCGCCATAGCGGGTCTTGACGAGACAGTTATGGAAGAAATTGCCTGCCATTTCGTTGATCTCGTACAAGCGGTCCCTTTTGTTGTCGCGTGCCATGTCTTCTGCCGACTTTTCCACTTCCGGCAAGGGAATGTGGGCCCGTTCGGCCAGGCGTTCTACAGCCTCGCTGAAGGAAATGTTCTCCCTGGCCATGACGAACTGGAAGACGTCGCCGTGGGCGTGACAGCCAAAGCAGTAATAGAAGCCTTTGTCCGAGGCGACGCTGAAGGAAGCCGTCTTTTCATTATGGAACGGGCAGCAAGCCCAGAAGTTACGGCCCCTCCGCTTGAGGGATACGTAATCCGATATGACGCTGACGATATCGTTTGCCTGGCGTACCTGTTCTATAAATTCACTGGTAAACCTCATATAGTACATCACCTGCAAAAAGAGTCTTCAACATAGCGCATGGTAGCATGCGATCTGGGCGTAGGCGTTTCTTATATACCCATAATAATAGTATTCCATAAAAATTCTCAAATTCCTTTTTTTAGGTAATTTTTCTAACAAAACCTGAATAGTTCTGTCTTTTTATTGATTTTACGAGCCACTTTCGCTACAATAAAGATATCCTATTAACAGCTTGTGTTAATAGGCCTGGCAGCCTAAGCCGCTGCAGGCATCCCTGTGTAAGGAGTTTATTAGAATATGATTCAATTTACTGTAGGCCCGTTGCAAAAGAAGACGTCCCTCCTTGGCGCATTGCGCCATTTCGGTGTATCGTCGACCCTGCGGCGGCGCATCAAGCACAGCGGTGTCTGTAAAATCAACGGCCATGACGCGACGACAAAGGATTTTGTCGTCGAAGGCGATCGCGTCGAAGTTACACTGCCAGAAAAAAACAGCTTCACCCCTGAGGCGATTCCCTTGACAATAGCCTATGAAGATGATTATATCATAGTTGTCAATAAGCCTGCAGGATTACTTATGCACCCTACGTCCGGCGCCCATACGGGTACCCTGGCAAATGCCCTGGCCTGGTACTATGAAAAAACAGGCCAAAGCTGTGCCTATCACCCCATGCACCGCCTGGACCGCAACACGTCCGGCCTCTGCCTCATTGCCAAGCAGCCGCAAATCCAGTACGCCTTCAGCCGCCAGGACCTGGCGTACCACCGTTTTTACGCAGCCCTTTGCGAAGGCGTCTTTCCGGCACCGCTGGTAACCATGCACTGGCCGATCGAACGCCTGCCGGGCAGTATTATTCAGCGCCGTACAGGCGTAGCCGGCAAGGCGGCCCATACGGATATCCGCCGGCTCGCAGCCTGCGCCGACTACAGCCTGCTCGAAATGGTGCTCCATACAGGCCGGACCCATCAGATCCGCGTCCACTGCGCCAGCCTGGGCCATCCCCTCGTAGGCGATGATCTCTACGGCGGTTCACGGCGCTTTATGGAACGCCAGGCCCTGCATGCCTTCCGCGTGCAGTTTATCCATCCCGTAACGGGAAACTATATTACAGTTAATTCCCCACTGCCGGCAGATATGCAAGCCCTTGTCCGCCGGGCTGGCTGGGATTATAACGGAGATTCTGTTTGAACGTCCGACTCGTCTCCTATATTTCACACAACGTTGAAGGAGGAAACACACATGTCATTAGTTACTACCACAGAAATGTTCAAAAAGGCCTATGAAGGCCACTACGCTATTGGTGCCTTTAATATCAATAATATGGAAATCGTACAGGCACTGGCTGATGCCGCTTCCGATTTGAGCTCCCCTATGATTTTGCAGGCTTCTGCCGGCGCTAGAAAATATGCCAAACCGAGCTATTTAAAACACCTCCTGGCCGCAGCCCTGGAAGACCATCCGGAACTGACTGTTGCCCTCCACCTCGACCACGGTGCCGATTTTGAAACCTGCAAGGATTGCATCGACGGCGGTTTCACATCGGTCATGATTGATGGTTCCAAATATGCTTTTGAAGAAAACATTGCCCTTACAAAGAAGGTCGTTGAATACGCGCACGCCCACGGCGTCGTCGTAGAAGGCGAATTAGGCCAGCTCGCCGGCATTGAAGACGAAGTCAAAGTCGCTGCCCACGAAGCTTCCTATACACGTCCGGAAGAAGTAGAAGAATTCGTTACCCGTACGGGTGTCGATTCCCTGGCTATTGCCATCGGCACGAGCCACGGTGCTTACAAATTCACACCGGCCCAGTGCACACGGAACGAACAGGGCGTTCTCGTACCGCCGACACTGCGTTTCGATATTCTCGAAGAAGTAGCCAAACGCCTGCCGGGCTTCCCGATCGTTCTCCACGGCGCTTCCTCCGTCGTTCCTGAATACGTCAAGATCATCAACGCCAACGGCGGCAACCTGGCTGACGCCATCGGTATTCCGGAAGACCAGCTCCGCAAGGCTGCTTCCATGGCCGTTTGCAAGATCAACATCGACTCCGATATCCGCCTGGCTATGACCGCCGGTATCCGCCAGCACATGGCCCAGCATCCGGAACACTTCGATCCGCGCCAGTACCTGACAGATGCCCGTCAGAACGTATACAACCTGGCCTCCCACAAGATCAAAGACGTACTCGGCTCTGATCACAAGGCCTAAAAGTTAGGAATTTTATCTATCTCTATTGCTTTTTAAGAGGGAGTATGGTAAAATTTCTTCTAGTGTTCTTGTAAATTAGGGAGGTGAACCAATTGCCGCAAATTAAATCCAATATCAAAACGATGGAAAAAGATGCAGCTCGTCATGCAGCAAATTCTCGCGTAAAATCTTCGGTTCATACAGCAATCCGCCGTACGACTGAAGCTATCGCCACAGGTGATGCTGAAGCTGTAAAAAAAGCATTTGATAAAGCCAGCAGCGTTATCGACAGCGCTGCCCAGAAGGGCGTTCTCCATAAAAATACTGCAGCCCGTAAGAAATCTCGTCTGGCTGCTAAAGTAAATGAACTGGAAAAATAATCGGAATGCTGACAAGCTCCACTAATTTAGTGGGGCTTGTTTTACGTATACGGCTATTTTCCCAAATCTAACCACAGGAGGTTCTCTACATGCCTACGAGCAAGCAAATACGTCATTTTCTCGTTCTCTTCTTTCCCCTGCTTTTGACGCAGATTGCCCAAATCGGCACGACGGTCTTTTCCAGCATCTTCAGCGGCCAGGCCAGTACCGTCGATTTGGCCGGCGTTGCCGTCGGCAGTAACATCTGGTACCCTGTCTTTGCCGGCATGTGCGGCATCTTCTTTGGCATTTCGCCTATCATTTCCCAGCTCCGGGGCGCGCAAAAATACGACGAAATCCCGAGCTATATCCAGCAGAGCCTCTACGTATCGATCTTTACGGCCCTGGTCATGCTGGCTCTGGGCTGGCTCTGTCTCGATCCCTTCCTGTCCATTATGGGCTTGGAGCCGCAGGTCTACGCCATTGCCAAGGAATACCTCTTTGCCATGGCCTTAGGGATTTTCCCTATGTTCATGCAGGCCACGCTCCGCTACGTAACAGACGCCCACGGCCTGACGCACGTATCCATGGCCATTCTCTTCGTCAACCTGGCCATTACGGTCGCCCTCTTCCGCCTCTTCGTCTTTGGCGGCCTGGGCATTGCCCCCATGGGCGGCGTCGGCACAGGCTACGCCATCACCATTGCCGCATGGATTACGTTCTTCATTTTTGTGCTCCTCTATCAGTTCGGCAAGCCCTTCCGGGCCTACCACGTGTGGCGCACGCTCCGCGGTCCTGACTGGCCCTTTATTTACGACCAGCTGCGCATTGGCATCCCCATTTTCATCGCTGTCTTTTGCGAAACGAGTCTCTTCTCCATCGTCGGCCTCCTCATGGCCGAATTCGGCACGCTTTATTTGGCCGCCAACCAGGCAGCCATCAGCTACGCCACCTTGGTCTACGTCTTCCCGTGGAGCATCAGCCTCGCTTCGACCATCGTCATCGGCTACGAGGTAGGCGCCAAAAACGGGCACGCTGCGCGGCAGTACGCCGTCATCACGCAGGCTACAGCCTTTATTATCGTCCTCTTTACGGCTTTCATTACGTATACCTTCCTGACGCCCATTAGCGGCCTCTTCACCAAGGATCCCCAGGCCCTGGAAACGATCCGTTACTTCATCGCCCTGGCCCTCATCTTTTCCTTCTGCGATGCTGCCGGCACGCCCGTCCAGGGCATCCTGCGCGGCTACAAGGATGTACGCGTCATCACCGTCGTCGCCTTTACGACGTACTGGATCATTGCCGTACCTATGGGCTACGCTGCAGCCCACCTCACGCCGTACGGGCCTTTTGGCTACTGGTACGCCCTGATCATCGCCCTGGGCATCAACGCCATAGCTCTCAACACACGCCTTTGGAAAAAGACAGCCTGGACACTATAAGGTGTATACAAAGCGTACTATTTTGGTGTAGAATAAGAGCATATAGAAAGGATGATGTTTATGACAATTGAACCAACCATTGCAAAATTACTTCCCGGGTACGCCCAGGTATTATTAAAAAAAGGGATTAACCTCCAAAAAGGCCAGATTCTGGTCATTGCCGCACCGGTAGAAGCCAGCGATTTCGTAACCATCCTCAGCAAAGCAGCCTATGAAAACGGCGCCGACCAGGTCGTCGTCAATTGGCGCAGTGATGATCTGGCACGGCTCCGCTACGAACACGAAAAGATGGAAAATTTCACGTCTCTCCCGGACTGGCGCCGTGATTTCAGCCTCTATTACTATCGTAAAGGCGCAGCCTTCCTGAGCCTCATCGCTGCCAACCCGTACCTCATGGACGGCATCGATACGAAGAAAATCTTTGCCTGGCAAAAGGCCTCCAACGAAGCCCTGAAGGAATACGTAAACGGCGTCATGGCGTCAAAAACGACATGGCTCGTCGCGTCTGTCCCGAGCCTCGTCTGGGCCCGCATCCTCTATCCGGACCAGAATGATGAAGACGCCTACAATTCCTTGTGGCGCCAGATTCTCGCCTCGTCCCGTGCCGACGGTGCCGATCCATTGGCCGACTGGGACCAACACTTGGCCAACCTCAAGAAGCGCCGTGACTGGCTGACAAAAGAACATTTCGCCAAGCTCCACTACACGAACAGCAAGGGCACTGACCTGACCATTACCCTGCCGGCCCGTCATATTTGGCAGGGCGGCGCTGAAGAAACGACATCCCACATTCTCTTCAACGCCAATATTCCGACGGAAGAGGTCTATACGGCACCGCAGGCCGACGGCGTAGACGGCATCGTCTATAATGCCAAGCCCTTGGTCTACAACGGCAACGTTATCGACGATTTCTGCCTGACCTTCAAAAACGGCCACGTCACAGATATTCACGCCGGCCAGGGTGAAGACGTGCTGAAGCAGCTCATCAGCGTCGACGAAAACGCCGGCCGCTTGGGCGAAGTAGCCCTCATTCCCTACCATTCGCCTATTTCCCTGTCGAATATCCTCTTTTATGAAACCCTCTTTGACGAAAACGCGTCGTGCCACCTGGCACTGGGCAAAGCCTATCCGACGTGCCTCGCCGGCGGTCCTGACATGGACGACGACGCCTTGCAGGCAAACGGCCTGAACGAATCGGTCATTCACGTTGATTTCATGGTCGGCACAGACGACCTGTCCATTACGGGCATCAAAGCAGACGGCACAGAGGTTCCCGTTTTCCGTAACGGCGACTGGGCCTGATCCCTTATAATATAGTATATATAGAAATGCGCTCCCAAAGCACCAGACCGGTGCTGCGAGAGCGCATTTTTTTAGGTTCCGCTGTAACGGAAGCATTCCTTCGTATGTGAGTTGATGACCCCTACGGCCTGCAAATAGGCGTAGATGATGGTCGTGCCGACAAATTTCATGCCTCGCCGGCGCAGATCTGCCGAAATGGCATCGGACAGGTCCGAATGGGTCTTGTCTGTTTCGTAGCGTATCTGGCCGCCGGTCCAATGCCACAGGTACGCACTAAAACTGCCCCATTCCTTTTGTATGCCCAGGAAAATAGCCGCGTTGCTTACAGCTGCCTTGATTTTCAGCTTATTGCGGATAATACCCGGGTTTTGCCGCAGCTCTTCACATTTGGCCGCATCATACTGGCTGATCTTTACGGCATCGAAATGATCGAAGGCGGCTGCAAAGGCGTCGCGTTTGTTGAGGACGCATTCCCACGATAAACCGGCTTGAAAACTTTCCAAGATGAGCATGGCAAAG
Source organism: Caecibacter sp. AF58-12pH5A (assembly GCF_027681725.1). Lineage (NCBI taxonomy): Bacteria > Bacillati > Bacillota > Negativicutes > Veillonellales > Veillonellaceae > Caecibacter > Caecibacter sp. AF58-12pH5A. The sequence goes on from NZ_JAQDBC010000020.1 coordinate 35,182, forward strand.
AGTACGCCGTCGTCGTGAACCGGTACGCCCCATTCTTCATCGTGATAATGGATGTACGCAGCGTTACGGGGATTACACCAGGCACAGCGCTGCTTGCCATCCGGCCAGGACGTCGTCATTATTCTGCGTCAAACATCGGCAACGGTGCCAAATAGATAATATCGTCGCGGTCGATGGCATCGCCTTCAGCCAGGATAGCCGCCTGGGCAATAACCTTTGCACCGGCTTTTTCGGCCAGCGCTACGAGGGCCTTCATGGAGCCGCCCGTGCTGATGACGTCGTCGACGAGGAGGACGTTTTTGCCCTTCATTTTGGCTACGTCGTCTGCCGATAAATACAGACGCTGTTTGCCTGCCGTCGTAATCGATTCGTCTTCTACCCAGATGGGATCATCCATATAGGCTTTGACGGATTTACGGGCAACAATGTAGTTATTGCGGTCGCTGAGACGGGTCATTTCATGAGCCAAGGGAATGCCCTTCGTTTCTGCCGTCATAATAATATCTGTACCGGCAGGAATCTTTTCAGCCAAGGCCTTTGCCGAAGCCGTGACGATTTCTACGTCACCGAGAATGACGAAGCCGGCAATGGCCACCTTGTCATTCAGATTGATAACCGGCAGCTGGCGCGTACAGCCTGCTACCTGCAATTCATAATATCTCTTTGCCAATGTGTACACCTCACAGTAGGGTTTCCAAAAAATTCCACGCTATATTATACCGCGAAATAATGCGACTGGCAACAAAGAGGGGAAAAGGAACCTCCCGTCCCGCCGTTCCAGTTACTGCAGCCCTACAGGTAAAGACCTGCTTTTTACTGTATATCCGGCCGGTCTTCCCGGATAAAGCCATTCGATTTGCGCATGTCGAAGAGGCACTGAATAAAGCTGTCCATATAAGGCAGGAAGAGGTCCTTGTGCATCAGGGCCAACACCTCTTCCCGCGTGGCATAGCGGGCAGCCCGTACTTCGTCATCCTGAAGGCGCAGGGACTCGATAGGAACATCCTCGTTCAGGACGTAAATATCATCGAAGCCGTTGTTAAAGCGCAGCCGCATGAGCGGTGCCTGATGGGTCAAATCGACGTGAATACCCATTTCTTCCTTCGCCTCACGCATCGCTGCTACCTGGCTCGTTTCGCCGCTATGAACGTGGCCGGCAACGGTCACATCCCAGCAGCCGTCCAGTACATCGCCGGGCTTGCGCCGCTGCTGAATGAGGAGTTCTCCTTTAGAATTAAAGACGCACACGTGAACGATGAGGAAATACTGGCCCTGAGCCAGCTCTTCCTCGTGCTTGCGGTCAATGGTCTGTCCCGTCGGCCGGCCAGCGTAATCATATATATCTAAGCGTTCCATACCTTTTCCTTTCTGAGTCCTTGGTTCACTGTTTCTTCAAAAAATCCCGCAGGAGCCGCCGCAAAAGGACCGATGGCTTTTCATCGGCCCCTTCACAGTAGCGCTGCAAGGCACGCCAGTCCGTATCGTCCAAATACGTATCCACCTTGTGGCGTTTCTGCCTTGCTACGGCAATGCGCGTCTTGCGCTTAGGTTCTTCCTGCTTCTTTTCTTCCGGAAAAAAGTCCTGTATTTTACGGTGTGGCCGGTTGTCATCAAATTCCATCGATCTGTGCTCCTTCCTCTGGCAATGGCGGCACCAGGTCTGCCTCTTTCCATTCCGGCTGGCTTTGCCAAAAATCCAGTACCTGCCGGGCTTCGTCCCGTTCCTTATTCAAAAGCGCAATCTCTGTCTGCCCTTTATCATAGGCCATTTCCAGCTTCTTGCCGTTTTCTGTATTGTTTTCCTTTTCGTCTTCCAGGCAATCCTGCAGGACGATGACGTATTCGCACAGCTCATCACACGCATCGAGAATACGGTTGCACTGCCGTTTGAAATCGGCCCAAAGGGTGTAATACAATTCATGCAGCTCGTCTTCCCGGTCGGCCAAATCGTCCTTCATCTGGTCCAGGCGGTGGCCGCGACGGCTAAAATCAAAGACAGGCTTGCGGCCAAAGGCGCCGGAATGTTCATATTCCGCTTCGGCCTCGTAAATATCCCGTTCTTCCTGGACAATATCCGAAATCCCTTGGAAATAGGCATCCCGGCCGGTGAGCCAATCGAGCCAAAACTCCTCTGCTTCAATGGCCGTCTGTTCGTAATCGCCCAAGGTGTGGGCCAGACTGGCTGCATCCGGAATCTTGGCAAAGGCTGCCTGCCACGAGGAAAAATTGCGGATTCCCTGGACCAGACGGCCATAAAATTCGCCCAGCCGTTCAGGCTCTTCGATTTCCGGCTCCCGCACTTCGGCATACGTATCATCGTATTCCGTTTCCAAGGCATCGACAGTCTGCACAGCCTGACGCAAGGCAGCGCGGATACTGTCCAGGGCTTTAGCCCGCGTAGCCAATTTTTGCCGCGTATAGTCATGGCCGCTGAAATACTCTGCCTTTGCGTCCCGTTCCGTTTCTACCGTAAAGATACGCTGTTCCAGCTGGCGGCACACGCGCGGCACTTGCTGCCAAATGAGCTTCATCTGTTCCTGCGGCGCCAGGGATTCCTCATAGGCCAGCTGCCAAAAGAGCTTCGCTTCCCCTGTAAAATGGCGGCAATGGACGAGGCGGGATGCACTGTTTTTGAGACGTGTCGTCAGCCGGGCATAGTCATCGCCTGGTACGGGCTCGGCCACGGCCTCATAGCGGCGTATATCGTCCAGCACTTGATGCGTATCAGGCTGGGCCTGCTTTTCTATTTTCTTTTTGACCTCGTCCATGGTCTTTTTGAACCAGCTCATGGAATGCCTCCTGCGTATCGATTTTCGCTACTTATTATACCAAATTCACGCCGCCTGCGCCACAAAACAGGCATGTCCCGGCCCTATGGAGCAGCGCGGACACACAACCACAGAATATACTATTTTTTATTTCAATCTATTATGAAATAATCCTTTTTTGTTGCCAAAAAAAGCGTATAATAAAAATATATAGAAATCCCCGTTTCCGGGAAAAACCGAAGACGGGGAACACGTGAAGTATGCAGTTACAGGCTTTTTCCCGGTATGCGGAAAGAAATCAGAGCGTTTCGCCCCAGGCCAGAATACGATCGAGGGCCGGCGACCATTTACCGCACGGCAAATAGCCTGTCAGGCTGGCTCCGGCAATGCGGTACTGCTGTTGCAGCTCATGTAAGACAGACAAGAGCGTTTCAGCGGCTATGCCGCCATGCAGCGTCGCAGCCGGACTGGGAATTTCCTTGGCTTGCAACAGGGTTACGCCCAAATGTACATAGACATAGGTCTTGCCGGCCTGCTGCAGCGCGTCCGTACAGACTGCCAGCAGGGCGTCTGCCGTCGCCGGGAACGACCGGGGCGTAACGATTTGCGTGCCTTGGAGGCCCTGCTTATTGGCCAGACCGGCCCGGGCCGCCACGAGGTCACACGGCGTATGATCGAGCCAGAGAATGGCCAAATCACCATGACAGCGTTCGCTTGCCAAGAGGATACTGGCCAGATCGGCCGTGCTTTCGCCGCCAATGGTAAAGAAATGGTCTGCATGGTCGTTTTCCAAAACATCCAGCGCCGCCCGGTTTTGGGCCTGAATCGTTTCCGGACCATCGGCACGGTTGGCCGACGCTTCCGGTACGACGCAGAACGGCCGGTTTTGTAAGTATATGAGCTCGATTTCCCGGGCACCCTGGTAGAGCCGGTAATCGGCGCTGTGCTGCCACTGCGGATTGAGTAAGATTTCTGTTTCCATTGTAAATCGCTTCCTTTTATGTAAACCACAAGACTTTCTTGAAAGTCTTCCCTATAGTAGTACAAATGGTTAAGAAAGTCTATACCCTAAGTGCTATGCGGGGCCTTTTTGATCCCATGGAAAGTCATTATTTATTATTTTTCAAATTATTTTTTACATAGATTTTACATTTGTTTTACACGGCTATGACATGGCCATCATATGATATAAGATAGGCTACTGTGTAATAGCACATTTAGGAGGAATACAATCCATGTTCAGCATTAGCAACAAGCACGAAGAATTTTTTGATTACCTGATTACCAACGCCAACTCTTTTAAGCGCGGCGCTATCATTGCCTATGAAGCCATGAACGATCTGACGGTTCTGCCGGAGCGGATGAAAGAAATTACAGAGCTCGAGCACAACGCCGACAAGACCAATTTGGATGTCATGGTACAGCTGGCACGGATTTTCATCACGCCTATTGACCGGGAAGATTTTTACAATCTCACATGCAGCCTGGAAGAATGCATCGACAACCTGCACGGCTTCCTCATGCGCGTCGACATGTACCACATTGAAAAGACAACGCCGGCTGCTGTAGAAGGCACGAAGGTTCTCGTCGATATGGGCGATGAGCTCAATGCAATTTTCGAACTCCTCAAGAATATAGACAAAAATCAGGCAGAACTCATGCACCACGCCGAACGGCTGAACCGCATGGAAACGGAAGTGGACAAGATTTACCGTCAGGAAATGTCCCGCCTTTTCATGGGCGACGTTCCCCTCTTAGACGTTATGCGCTGGAAGGATATTATGAGCGCTATCGAAGAAACGTCGGATAAAGTCGAAGCACTGGGCAACCTCATCAAAGGAGTGATCATGAAGTATGCTTGATACGTCCCTGATTATTCTCGTCGTCGTCCTGGCCCTGGCCTTTGACTTCATCAACGGCTTCCACGACACGGCTAATGCCATTGCTACGTGCGTATCTACGCGCGCCATCCGGCCGGGCCTGGCAATTATCGGCACGGCCGTCCTCAACTTCCTTGGCGCCATGATCTCTACGGGCGTTGCCAAAACGATCGGTGGTGATATCGTCATCTCGGCGACCATGATCAACGAACTGATTATCATTGCCGGCCTGTGCGGCGCTATCGTCTGGAACCTCATTACGTGGTGGTTCGGTATGCCGTCCAGTTCCTCTCACGCCCTCATCGGTGGCATGATCGGTGCCGTCTGTATTTCCGTCGGCTTTACAGCCCTCAACGGCTGGGGGATCCTGAAAATCGTTGCCTCCCTCATCCTTTCCCCAATTACCGCAATCATCATGGGCTACATCATTATGAGCCTGCTCTTTTATATTTGCCGCAACTACAAGCCTGCAGCAGTCAACATGACGGCCAACCGGCTGCAGGTCGTTTCGGCAGCCCTCATGGCCTTCTCCCACGGCTCTAACGATGCCCAGAAGTCCATGGGTATCATCACCTTGGCTCTCCTTTCGGGCGGTTACATCGACAGCCTGGAAGTACCGACTATGATCAAGCTCCTCTGCGCCCTGGCAATGGCCCTGGGCACGAGCGTTGGCGGCTGGAAAATCATCCGCACCGTCGGTGGCAAGATTTTCAAAATGCATCCTATCCACGGCTTTGCAGCCGACCTCAACTCGGCAGTCGTTATCTTTAGTGCGACGCTCCTGCACCTGCCCGTTTCTACGACCCACGTCGTATCAGGCTCCATCATGGGCGTCGGCGCAGCCCAGCGCGTCAAGGCCGTACACTGGAACGTAGCCCAGCAGATGGTTTCCGCCTGGGTACTCACCATTCCCTGCACGGCTGTCATGGGGGCTATTGCTTACCTCATCATTACAAACGTGCTCTACGCAATCTTTTAACAGCAAAAACGGCGTATGTCCTCCCTTCGTTTGGGAACATACGCCGTTTTTTTGTTTTATTATAAAAGCTGGGGACGCGTGAAGAATCCCCTGTCTGCCCCTCTCTTAGATCAGACCCTGCACCTGCGGCAGGCCTCTACGCTAGCCCGCAGGTCAGCAAGAAAGGCCTCGGTCTCCGGATTATCCGAATGAGCCGCCAAGAGCCGTCCGTAATAGCCCTGGGCGTCAGCAATTTGCCGGCTCACCGGATACACCAGCTCAAAGTAGAGGCAGAGCATGCCCACGTAAAAGTCCATGAAGGTCTTTTTATACGCTGTCGGAATGGCCTGCTCCTGGCGCGCTTCTGCCAGGACGGCTGGCGAAAGGACCTGCTGGGCCGGCGCATTCCGTTCGTCGTCACTAAACGTGTGAATATCCGTTACGTGCTCGGCATAAACGCGGAAAATATCGATTTTGTCGGCATCCCGCAGGATCTGGCAAAAGAGGCGTTGCCGCGCCGTCAGGTCCGGCCGCAGACGATACACATTGTGCTGGCCAATGGCGACGCTGAGGAGGTCATCCTCGTCAGACGGTGTCAGGAAATCCCGGATGTGCCCCTCTTCAAAGAGATAGTGCACACCGTACCGGGCGTGGTCCATAGAGCGGTAATCAATAAACGTATCGTACTGGCGCAGCTGCTCAAAACGGCCTACATCGTGGAGGACGCCGAGACACCAGGCCAGGTCCTGATCTTCTGGGGGCAGGCCCAGGGACCGGGAAATACGCCGGCAGAGCACACTTACGCGCAACGAATGGCCATATTTGAGGCGCACAGCCGCATCAGCTGTATCAAAGGTGCCCACATAGGCAGCAAAGGCCTGGAGAACCTGCGTTTCATCGATTTCCATCGGCTTAGATGGTAAAGACAGAAGCCAGGTTTTGGAGCTGGCTTTCCTCTTTAATGATTTTGTACGAAGCATTGAGAACCATGGCGTTGCGGTAAATCTTGGCAACAGATTCGAGCGTTTCCATACGGTAAAAAGCCTGGGCCAGGGAATCACCTACAGCGCAGGCCCCATGGGACGCCATGAGAATGACATTTACCTGCTTCAAGGCCTGGGCACACTTTACGGCCAAATCGAGAGACCCCGGTTCCGCAAAAGGCACCGTCGTCACAGGACCGAGAAAATCCCGTCCCTCTGTAACGACATTACTGGGAAACGACTGGCCCGCTACAGACACAGCCGTCGCCGTCACAGGATGACAATGAACGATAGCCTTCACATCAGGCCGGGCCTTGTAAATTTCCAAATGAAGACTCGTTTCCGACGAAGCCTTGCCCTCACCCTTGAGAATATGGCCCTCCAAATCCATCCGCAGCAAATCCTGCGGCACGAGCTCGCCCTTAGGCACACCGGACGGCGTAATCACGATAGACCCGTCATCACGACGATAACTCAAATTCCCATCACAAGCCACCACCAAGCCGCTCTCCATCATCCGCCGGCCAATACGGCACAACTCTTTTTTAGAATCAATATGTCTCATTGGAATTCACTCTCTTTCGCACAAAAAGGAATATCTTTTCTCTCTACTCTCAGCTTACATATGTATCTGTTATTATTGTAGCCTAAAAAGACCCGAAATGACAATATGCAATCGCTGAAACCGGACCAGGAAAAATTTGACATAAGCTACAATTCATGATAAAATATCTGAGTATCCATGGAGCGGTATCGAAGTGGTCATAACGGGGCTGACTCGAAATCAGTTAGGCCGAAAGGTCTCGTGGGTTCGAATCCCACCCGCTCCGCCAAATCAAAAGCGCAGTCTTAAGCCATTTGTGGGCCTTAAGCTGCGCTTTTTTTGTTGGGGGGTTCAATCCACACATCCGTGAAGGATGTGACTGTCATACGCCTCAAGAACGATATTAACTACACCGGATTTCAATCCACACATCCGTGAAGGATGTGACCCAATGCTCGACCGCTTAAACTATACCGCGTACATTTCAATCCACACATCCGTGAAGGATGTGACCACGGATTGTGAAGCAGGCTGACGGAGAGCTGCAGATTTCAATCCACACATCCGTGAAGGATGTGACTATGTGGTCAGACAGGTTTATTCCTGCCCAATGTGAATTTCAATCCACACATCCGTGAAGGATGTGACAGCCTCAAAAAGAATACACATATTTGCTCAGCTCGCAGTCTATGTAGCGCGAACCGGTTCTTACCGAACTTAATTTTGTTCTCATCCTTGAGGCTTAACATGCTAAAAACCTGATCCTGGACGCATCGCGAAGCGGCCATACATTTTATGTTTGATTACACTTCGCGTTGTCGGGAATCTTTTCAAAGCAGACGTGAACTCCCCCCACTTAATGCTACTGCATTTGAAGTGGGAGCTTCTAGGATGTAATCTTACTTCCATTTAAGAAGGTTGGTATTTACGTTTCTACCTGTTATCTCAGGCAATCCTTATTCTTACGGGCGTGTCCACCGTCGCCCCTAGTGTATAGAGCCTCTAGGCTCACAACATTACTTTTACGCAGGATGTTCCATGCGCCATTTACATCGGCATTGAAACACCTTCCATTAGCAGTGCTGTATAGTCCGCGTTCTACACGTCTGCCGCTAAAGAAATGCGGTATGGTATCGTCTGCGCCATATACGGGAATATCATCTCTATCCCAAAAAGAGGCTTTACATGCATACTGTCTATATGTTCTATTATATCATATTGTATTTTAATCTTACAATTGTTATCTTATTCAAAAGAGGCATTCATTCCCCACCTATAGAGGATAGAGGTCTTCTGCCTAATTCCAATAAATCGTTATTTCTGATTAATAACGCCATCCATATATCCTAAAAATGGATCATAGTGTCTTGTCCATTGATAGACGCCTTTTGCAAGTTCTCGCAAGTTCCAAGGTTTTATTTTTGTAAGACGGATTGATACAGATTTTTTTTGTATTTCTCGCCAATTTCCTCTTCCCTGCAAGATTTCAAAAGCAAGTCTTTCATCTACAATGGCAGGTATTGTATCCGATTCTATGACTTTAAATTTCTGTTCCACCTCCTCATACGCTTGATTAGACTCTGCCTGTAACAGGTCTTTTATTTCTTTTATACCAAAACCATGGGAAAGTTCATCTTTTATCCCTTGCGTACTCAATTCTGCCGTAATCAGACGTCCTTCCCTGAAGTAGTTTTTCAAAACGCTACTGGCATCACGCAAAGATTCATTTCTCGTCAGCCGTGAGTCATCCATCATAGAAAAACTCCACATTTCCGCATTTGAATATAATCCATGACGATTAACCCGGCCTGCCGATTGTAGTAAAGAAAGCAAAGATGATAATTCCCGATACCCCGTACGAAAAGAAAGGTCTACGCCGGCCTCTACACAGGACGTTGCAACAAGCGTCCAATCTGTGTCGTTTTTATTTTGCAAGCGTTTTTTGATGCGCTTTATTGTAGTACTACGGTCTATCGGGGTCAAAGCTGTTGATACATGTTCTACTTTATCTCTACCGTATTTTTGACAAATCTCATTCGCTACTACGGCAGCCGTTTGTACTGTATTCATAATGAGTAATCGAGGTCCTGGCGCTTTCTGCGTCCATTGGATAAGTTCTTCACAGCGCAACGGTGTGTCGTGCCAACAAAATCTGATTCGATTCTGTTCATATTTCATAAGTTTGGTACGCAGTGACAGATCTACTAAGGTCTGAATATCCGGTTTTTCCAGCTCTATTCCTGGGAACACATCGTGTTCCCAGAACCGCACTAAAGAACCAGAAGCCATAACCCAATAACATCCCCACTCATTGGCAAGAGTATTCATCCACTGCCACCCTAAGGGTAACAGCTTAATAGGCAAAGCATTGTGTGATTCATCAACAAAAATCATGCTTCCCGGTAATTCGTGCAGTTTCCGCAAGGATGCAGGTTTGTTTGATGCCAGTGTTGTATAGAAGGCCACAGCCGTTGTAACAATGATGGGCGCACGCCATAAAGACGTAAGGTATCGGACTTCCGCATCATCAAACTCAGCCCGGCAATGCAATCCAACAACAACAGATTCAGGATTTTCTCCTGGCAGCACTAATGCCTTTCGGTAAACTTCAACTGACTGATCAATGATGCTGGTATAGGGCAAGACAACAATTATTCTTCGTGCATGTCTCAACTCTGCCTGTCGCAATAAATGTGCCATAACTGCAGTTGTTTTGCCAGACCCCACAGGACTATCACAGATAGAAAAGTTAGTCGTTATCGCTTTATTACGACACATTTCATACATGATTCGCCGCAAATTACTTCGTTCATCATCTCCACCCAGCCTTGCTACATAGCAGTCCAACGCGGCCAATCTTTCGTGAGCCAACAAAGCCGGCAGATTTTCAGCGTCATCGCCATGACCATAGGCTGCTGCTGTATCTGAGTGATCCGCATCAGCCAGACAGGAAAGCAGCATTCGCGTATATACATTGGGGTTCCCTTTATATCGCGAATCTTGTCCTATGTGTATAGTAGGCAGAACGGCATGATGTAGAGCAACTAATTGGGCCAGTGTAGCATCTGTATGTGCTCTCACAGATGGCTTTTCATCGCGAAAAAAAGACTTATCACGAATTCCCTCTTTAATCATATCTGGGAGGCCTCTATGGTGGGCATAAACCAGCAAGGCCGCCATAAGGTGCTGTGTAGCAACCAACTCCGCACTACCGGCATCTACATGATTAATGGGCAGATGCCGGCTTGTTTCTGCAGTATCTTGCAACACGTGTTGATTTTTCTGTTCCAATTTCCCCAAATCGTGCCAATAACTGCTGGCTAACACGATATTTTTGAGTTCTTCACTATCAGGATGGTACTCCCTTAACTCATCAACATAGTGACTGCTACGACGGAGCACACCCTGAATGTGAGCAGCATATGTTTGTGCCGGCCGGTTTCCTCTGGCACTATGGGCCAAATATTCCATCACCATTTTATCAAGTCCTTGCAACTTTCTACACGTTGTTTTAAGTCACAATGAAATTAGGCTTAGGATTCATCAAATCCTCGCAACTTTCCACACGTTGTTTCAATTTATCATCCAATTCGGTTGGGTCTTCATAGTCACTCCAAGCATGAGATGGTTCATTGGCATCCCCTTTCTTTTTCGGCGTCAGACTTTCAATCAGCAAATATTCTGGACAACTGCCCAGAATACTTTTATGTTCAATATACCAGGCGTGACGAATTCTGACATCCGGGCGGATGGCTGAGCGGCTCAAATCATATGCGTAGGGGATAAGCAGTTTCAGTAAATCAATATCTTCTTTTGTACAACCCGATTTTCTCGCATAATTGGGATTGACATAGAAAGGCATGCAATATACGCCATGTTCAACAATACGATATGCTAAAGGTGCCATGCCTGCATCTTTATCAGATTGTACACCTGATTTATTGGTATTCGTTTCCCGTAAGATTTCAATTGGGGCCAGAGATACACCCATGCCAAACTGCACAACACCCGTTTTGATAAAGCCTTTGTTTATATCTGCTTCCAAAAAGGTATTACCAAAAACGCGGGCATCCCAATACCTCTTAACAAATTCACTACCTAAAAATTCGTTTTCTTCGAACTCCTCCGTATTTTTTCCTAATTCTGTCTTAATTTTTTCACGATTCCGGCCACGTTGTTCCAAAACGCAGTAGTGTTCACTATTTTGGCTATACTTTTTGGGCAAAGCCTTAAAGAACTGCGAATCATGATCATCCACCAAATCACGCAATTTTCGTTTAAACGATACTGGGGATATTTCTCCACAACCATTCGGGCGTTGACGAGGGTCATTCTCCCGGTCCGGATCTCCATTGGGATTAGAATTTACGACCTCAATGACCAATAAGCCTGTTGCTCTTTTGATTTCATCATTCATGATTTTCTGCCTCCTTTATGTCTTCCGGCTTTTCATTTTTAGGAAATGCCGCCAAGTAGCCAATAAATAATTGCACTTTTTCAGAATCATTGAACCGAGTCTTATCGGTCCATACAGCATGTAATTGCGTCATAATTTTTTCGCACATTTTATAGAGCCAGGCTGCACGCCAGCTTTCTTTTCCTTTTTCTTGAATATTTTTGCTACGGTAACTGCGTGCCCACGTGTAATATGGCATGAGCCTTTTGCTTAATAAATTGAGTGTCCGCATCGGGGCTTCTGCAGCTTGTTGATACAAGCTACCTCCAATAAGCTGCGGCGGTACGTCGCCACCGCGGACAACCTGGCAATACAATACGTGTATTTCGTCCGCTGCCTTGAGTAGCTGGCCATAAAGATACGGTAAATTATCCATGTAGTACTCCTTTCTGATGCCACGCTGATAGAGCAGTAGCCCTATGAGTGCCATCATTTTTCTGATGTCATTCCATATCGGATTCTTCCAATCTTTCATGATGCTTTTCTGGCCCAATAGACCTGCTATGGTCACGCTACGTTGAGACATTATATGCAAATCTGTTGCCGTATCGCAGGTTTCATCGAGCAGCATAGTTAAGCCACGGAAAGCAGGAATAGTTCTTCCTTTTTTTTCAATGATCTCTCCATCTTGCTTCCAGACGCCATTTTCGATAGTCGCAATTTCTAGTGGAAATAAGGCTTTCATTCTTCCGAAGGAAAAGGATGGCACATTTTCCGTACAGCCAATAGTCCAGGTTTCGCTACGTTGTTCCAATATTTCCGCATCTGTTTGCCAGGTATACACTACTTTGGTACGGGCCTTATCAAGTTTACGCAGTACAAATAAGCGGATACCTTGTGCATGAGGATCTGTATCCGGGTTTCTTGTCTTTCTCAATTCATCGAGAAACAATCGTGCCTGCGTTGAAAAGGTTGGGAGTGTAAAATAGTTTGTGTAAATCGGTATTGCATGAATCTACTTTATGCCCCATA
>NZ_JAQDBC010000021.1:0-44656 GCF_027681725.1 Caecibacter sp. AF58-12pH5A
TTTCGAGCCAGTGATCCTCATTCGTTTTTATAGGGGCGTTATTTCACAGCCCCTTTTTTATTACAGAAGCAATATAAAAGACTACACTTTTTCCGTTTTTCAATAAAAAAACTTTATCTATCTATTTCATTTTTTTATCAAAAAATTATTTCATTTTAACCCTAAAAGTGCTAAAATGAATTAGCTTAAATTAAGGCTGATTCTATTATTTTAAAAGACACGTCCATTTTTACATTGTGTCTGGCCTAAGAAAGAAGGACTGATAATGAAAACTTCCCGTCGTAAAATGTCTATGGTTCAGCTGACGTTTGTCACTGCAGCCAATATGCTCGGTGCCGGCATTATAATGTTGCCGACCAAGCTGGCCGAGGTTGGTACGATTTCTATTATTTCTTGGATTATTACTTCTCTTGGCTCGCTGGCACTGGCTCTCACCTTTGCCAGGTGTGGCATGTTCTCTACCAAGCCGGGTGGCATGGGAGGATATGCTGAGTATCGGTTTGGACGCTTTGGACATTTTATGACGAGCTACTCCTACTCCGTATCGATCGTTATTGCAAATGTGGCTATTGCCATTTCCGCCGTAGGCTACGGTGCCGGATTCTTCGGTGTCGACCTCACGCCGGTGCAAACGTGTCTATATACTATCGCTCTCCTTTGGCTCGCTGCAGTACTCAACTTCAGCGGCTCTCGCTACTCCGGCAAACTCAGTACGATTACGATCTGGGGTGCCATCATTCCCGTCTTAGGCATTTCCCTTATCGGCTGGTTCTGGTTTGATCCCCAGCTCTGGATTTCCTCGTGGAATCCCAACAGCTTTGGTTTCAGCGATGCCGTAGGCAATTCCATTGCCCTGACGCTCTGGTCGTTCCTAGGTCTCGAATCGGCAGCTGTCAACATGGATGCTGTAGAAAACCCGCAGCGTTCGGTTCCCATTGCAACCTTTGTCAGCACCCTGGCGGTGGCCTTTATCTACGTGGCTTCAACGAATGCCATTGCCGGCATTGTGCCTAATGCAGATATTCTCAGCTCCAGTGCCCCGTTCGGTCTGGCCTTTGCTACGATGATGGGTTCTACAGCCGGTAAGGTCGTCATGGGTCTCATGGTTTTCTCCTGCGCAGGCTCGCTCCTTTCGTGGCAGTTCACTTTAGCCCGTGTTTTTAAAACCAGCGCCCAGCGTGGCCTCTTCCCGAAGGTCTTTGCCAAGGTTACCGAATCGGATGTACCCTTGAAGGGCATCATCGTCATTCTCATCATCCAGACTCTGTTATCCTTTATGACCATCAGCCCGACCTTGTCGGAACAGTTCGAAAACCTGGCCAATCTGGCCGTCGTTACCAACGTCATCCCCTACATTCTCTGCTCGGCAGCCTTAAAATCCATTTTGGATCAGGAAGGCATTGATGGCAGTGTCTGTAACCGGAATACGTCGTATTTTCTCGCCGGCGTATCGATTATCTATTGTTTCTATGCCATGACGACACTGGATCTGCCCACCTTCCTCGGTGGCTGCACTGCTCTGCTCATCGGCTGGATGACCTATGTCGTCCGCTTCAACATTATGAAACAGACCTTTATTCAGGAACAACGCGTAAAAAGCTAAGCTATACAACCAGTCATAACGGAACGGCACCTAATGAATGTATGCTTCCATTAGGTGCCGTTCTTTTGTATCCGTGTATTATAAATTCCCCCTACGTGCCTCTCTGTGCCGATTTATCTATACACCCTAGGAAAGATTACTCTATTTGTGCTACAGGCCGTCAACATGTCTCTGGAGCGCAAAAAAACGCTGCCTTCCACAAAAGGAGAACAGCGTTTTGCATGACTATAGATACTTTTTGTTAGACGGCACGAGGAATACGAGATTACTGCAGGCTACAGCTACGCAAAGAGCCAATGCTTCTGCCACCAGGGGAATGAGATAGACCAAATAACTCCCCTGGAAAATGGGCGTAATGCCTACGGAAAAGCTGATATAGGGAGAAGACGGCACGTGCAGTCCCACCCAGACGAGAAGCATGATCAGCAGCCGAACCAGCTGCCAGGCCCGTTCTGCCGACGAACTGTACCGGTTCTTACGGGGATAGAAATATAAGACCAGCGTGCCGATGACAAAGATAAGCGTGAGGAAATAACAAAGTCCCATGAGGACGAAAATTCCCGGACCGAAAAGGCTAAGCTGATCGAACTCATTCATAGAATGAAAAAAGGTAGTGCCAAAGAAGACACAAGGAATTGGCAGAGCATAGAGACAGGGATCCAAAAACTCGGAATAGGCGTGCTTGCGGCGGTTATCTTTCCACCAGTCAAAGCCCCGTGCCAGCAGGCTCTGCAAAATCAAGGTCGTCAGCATCCACAAAAAATAGGCCGCCACGCGGCTGTAATAGTTCTGCCATAGGACTGACGAATTGAGCAGATCCAAAAAGCTGAGAGAAAAGAGGAGCCCCGTCAATGAGGCGTACAGCTGCATAGCTGTTGTCGCATAGGCTGAGGTCCCCTGTTTTTTAATCTGTCTGTGCCGCAGCCATAGAGGCAACAAAAACGAGCCCAGAGCGAAGATCAAAAAAGAAAGAGTGACAAAGAATACCCGGTCTGACGCAAAGGCCCCAAAGGGTACCGGAATCAGACAGACGGCCAGCCAGCCAATAGACAGGGCCCGCTGACGCCATGCTTCTCTATTCATAGGCCCCTCCCTTCTGTCTTGCCCATGAGCCGCGTTTGCACGTAGGCGCCGGCCATAGTAAGACAAAGTTCAATATACATGAGAATGATAAAAACAATGTCCCTGCCGAAGGTCGGCCAATTCCAAAAGGACGAATGCTTCCATACAGGTCCCATGAACTTGCTGAAAACAATGCCGGCAAGTGCCAGAAGAATCCAGACGCACACATAACTCGTGCGCGTAATCACTTCACTGTGCGGGCCAAAGGAAGCCTCCCGGCTGCCCAGATAGGCCAAAGGAATGACGAAAGAAAGAACGATATAAGAAATCAGTGCGACAGCCGCACTGGAACCGCTATGGATCGTATACGAACCGATGGGAATAGGAATAATGAAAAAACTCATAAAAACGCATTGACGGATAAGATCACGCCATAAGCTCATGGTATCTGCCTCCTGTACTCGTAGTCATTTGGGCTACATCTTCTTTAGTATATCAAATTATAGAAGCCTTGGGTAGCCTTGCGTTACGGCGGAAGACTGCACGATAAGCGCATCCATGGTATAATAAACATGATATATTTGCTTTGACGAAAGGAAAGACATATGACCATACAAACAGAACCTCTTTTTTCATTCCTGACCCAAGCCGTTTCTCCCTATCACGCCGTACGGGCCGGCAAGGACGTGTTGCGCCGTCATGGCTATAAAGAACTACCGTGGACGCAGGCCTGGCACCTGCACCAGGGAGGCAGCTATTTTGTGTCTCTCTATGGCTCAGCTCTCATGGCCTTTCATATCGGTAAGAATGTACGCAGCCATGTGCGTCTGGCCGCTGCCCATACAGATTTCCCCTGCTTGCGCATAAAGCCTCAGGCCGTTGCCAAACAGCGCGTCTACAGCCGCCTGAACGTGGAAGTTTACGGCGGTATGAACCGCAGCACCTGGCTGGACCGTCCTTTATCCTTGGCCGGCAAGATCGTCCTTCGTGGCAGTGATGCCTTTCAGCCCCGCACACAATACGTGAACCTGACGCGGCCCTTGCTGACCATTCCCAGCCTGGCCATTCATATGGAACCAAAGACTAACGACGGACTCGTCCTCAATCCACAAAAGGACATGCTGCCCCTCTTTTCCTGTGACGGTACAGAACTAGCGGAAGAATCTCTCCTCTCCTATTTGGCGGATGCCTTACAAGTCGACAGCGACGCCATATTGGCCTACGAGCTGACGGCTTATCCCGTAGAACCGCCGTGCTATTTAGGTGCTCACGATGAACTCATTTCCGCATCGCGTTTGGACAACATGACCTCTGTTCTGGCCTGCCTGGACGGCCTCGTAACAGTCAAAGAGGCCGACGGCCTCTCCCTCATTGCCCTCTTCGATAATGAAGAAGTAGGCAGCCGGACCAAACAGGGTGCCTTATCGGCAGCGCTGCCCAACGTCCTGCAGCGCATCTATGCCGCCCTGGGTCTTACGCAAAACGACTATCTGACAGATCTCAGCAGGGCCTTCCTGCTCTCTGTAGACGTAGCCCACGCCCTCCATCCCAATGCGCCGGAAAAAAACGATATTACGAACTTCCCTGTCTTAAACGGCGGTGTTGTCCTGAAAACGGCTGCCAGCCAGAGCTACGTCTGCGATGCCGAATCAATCGCCATCATCCGCGCACTCTGTGAAACGAATGACATCCCCTGGCAATACTACGTCAACCGCTCGGATATCCGTGGCGGCTCTACCTTAGGCTCACTCGTCTCGGCTAACCTGGCTATCCGCGCCATGGATATCGGCGTGCCACTCTTGGCCATGCATTCGGCACGGGAACTCATGGGAACCAGGGACCAGGATGCCCTGACGCAGCTTCTCACAGCCTTCTTTGCAGGCTGAGTCATTGTTTGACAGCCCTTCATTTTCTCTATAGAAAGGTATACACATGAAAACATTTCAAACCCTGGGTGTTACGCCCTTTATTTCCGATTTATTGCATAAACAGGGCATTGACGAGCCTACAGAAATTCAGGCCCAGTCTATCCCGGCGCTCTTTAAAGGCCGCGACGTTTTGGCCCAGGCCCAGACCGGTACAGGCAAAACCCTGGCCTTCCTCTTGCCGGCACTGCAGCAGATCCGTACGGATCTCTCACGGGAACAGGTACTCATCGTCGCACCGACGCGGGAACTGGCCAAGCAGATTGCCGACGTAGCAGAAACACTGGCTCCGGCCCTCTCTGTAGACGTACTCAGTCTGATTGGCGGTAAAACCATTGAAAATCAGCTGCAAAAGCTGCATCGCCATCCGCATATTATCATCGGTACACCGGGCCGCTTATTAGACCATTGCAACCGGAATTCCCTCGATTTATCCAACGTCAAACGGGTGATCGTCGACGAAGCAGACCAAATGCTTCAGGCTGGATTCCTGGAAGACATTGATATGCTCATTTCCATGACACCTAAGAGCCGGCAGCTGCTTTTCTTTTCGGCTACGATTCCCGACAAGATTCGTAATCTGGCCAAGAAACACATGACCAATCCCTTAGTGCTCAACGTGCGCGAAGGAGAAACGATTGCCTTGGAGACGATTGAACAGCGCATTTATATGGTCAGTGAAGAACACAAGCTAGAGCTCCTTTGCCGGATGCTGACGGACATGAATCCTTACTTAGCCATCGTCTTTTGCAATACGAAGGAACGCACGTCTATCCTGGCCAGTGATCTCATCGCCCGGGGCTTCAATATTGGCGAGCTCCACGGCGATATGAGCCAGGGCCGGCGTACGCAGGTACTACGCGATTTTGCCAAGGCGAAAACGCAAATCCTCGTAGCCACGGATATTGCCGCCCGCGGCATCGATATTGAAGGAATCACGCACGTCTTCAGCTATGACGTGCCTCACGACGTCGATTATTATATTCATCGTATTGGCCGTACAGGCCGTGCCGGCAGCGAAGGTCTGGCCATCATGTTCGCTACGGCCGCTGATGAAACGTGGGTACGCCGCATTGAACACAACATTCAGGCGACGATTACCAAGTACGCTGCCAACGGCCAAGTGCGCGTAAAAGCCGCGAATACAGCGCCTAAACGCAAAAAGGTATTCAAGGATAAATTACCAGCCAGCACGTACCAGGCCACGAAGAGCAAGCGCCATAAAACACTTCATAAAGGTGGCGACAACCGGCGTCGCCGCAAGTAACCGGATACAACAAAACAACCCCCGTTACCAGCATAGGCTGATAACGGGGGTTGTTTATATTACGTCAGATCAAAGTCTGCCAATATCTTTGAGGAGCTGCTGGCATTTAGCGCGAACTTCCGGCGAAGCTTCTACCAAAGGCAGGCGGAGCGGGCCGGCCGGGAAACCGAGCATGTTGACCATGGTCTTGATGGGTACAGGGCTGACCGTACAGAAAATCCCTTTCATAAAGGGCAGATACTTCTGGTGCATAGCCGCAGCCTTTTTAACGTCACCGTCTTTATGAGCCTGAATCATTTCGCTCATTTCTTTGCAGATCACGTGGGACGCGACGGAGACAACACCTTCACCACCGACGGCAATGATCGGCAGAGTCAGATTGTCATCGCCACTGTACAGGTGGAAGCCTGCCGGGGCGTTGGCTGCCACATAACCGGCATAATCCAGGTCACCGCTGGCGTCCTTCAGGCCGATGATGTTCGGGAAGTCATGAGCTAAGCGGCACAGGGTCGGTGCTTCGATTTTCCCGCCCGTACGGCCCGGTACGTTATAAATGAAGATCGGCAATTTCGTCGACTTGGCAATAGCTGCAAAGTGTGCATAGCAGCCATCCTGGTTCGGCTTATTATAATACGGAACGATGCACAAGAGGGCATCAACGCCAAGACCTTCGGTCCTCTTGATCAAATCGATGGTCTGCGCTGTATTATTAGTCCCTACGTTAGCCATGACGAGGGTTTTATCCTTCAAGGCATCGGCGGCAATTTTGAAGAGCTTCAGCTTTTCGTCTTCCGTCATGACGGCGCCTTCACCTGTCGTCGCGGCAACGAGAATGCCCGAGCCTTGGGCTGTATATTTTTCTGCCAATTCCCGGAAGGCTTCATAATTGACGGAGCCATCTTCATGGAACGGGGTAATCATAGCTGTGATTACATTTGGAAAGGTTAACATAGTAAATCAACTCCCGTAACAATGCATATTAGATCATATCATGAGCCAGCATGTATTCAGCAATCTGCAACGCGTTCAATGCTGCCCCTTTACGAATCTGGTCACCGGAAACCCAAAGATTAATGGCTTTCGGGTTATAAATATCTTTACGGATACGGCCTACATATACATCATATTTTTCCGATGTATAGAGCGGCATAGGATAGTCCATTTCAGCAGGATTATCCTGTACCTGTGCGCCCGGGAAGGCCTGAATGGCCTTGCGTACGTCTTCTACGCTCAGTTCATCGGCCGTTTCCACCATGATGGATTCGGCGTGGCTGCGGAAGACCGGTACACGGACCGTCGTCGGCGTAATGGCAATGCTGGCATCGTGAAGCATCTTATGTGTTTCATTTACCATTTTCATTTCTTCTTTTGTATAATCATTTTCCATGAACTTATCGATCTGCGGAATCAGGTTGAAGGCAATCGGATAATGTTTGGGCAGGGATTTGCTCGGCAGGATATGTGGCTGCATTTCTCTGCCATTGAGATAATCCACCGTTTCTTCCCGCAATTCATCGAGACCTTCTTTGCCTGCACCGGATACGGCCTGATACGTGCTGACGACGATTTTCTTGATAGGAGAAAGATCGTGAATAGGCTTTAAGGCCATGAGCATGATGATGGTCGAGCAGTTCGGATTGGCAATGATATTTTTATGCCACGAAATGTCTTCCGGATTGACTTCCGGCACGACGAGCGGCACTTCCGGATCCATCCGGAAGGTACTGGAATTATCGATGACGACACAGCCGCGTTTTGCTGCTTCCGGCCCCAGTTCCTTACTAATGGAGCCACCGGCAAATAAACCGATGTCTACGCCATCAAAGGATTCCGGTTTCGCTTCTTCAATTGTATATTCCTGTCCGTTAACAGTCATTTTTTTGCCAGCAGACCGGGCGGACGCCAGTAATTTTAACGTACTGTACGGAAAATTCCGTTCTTCAATCAAGCGGATAAATTCCTGTCCTACAGCGCCTGTGGCACCTAAAATAGCTACTACCGGTTTCTTTGTCATATTAAAATTCCCCCTATAACCCCGGTTCCCTCGTTTAGATTATAAGAAATTTTCCAGACCAAAGGTCAGGCCCGGATAGGAACCGACTTTCTTTACAGCCAGGATAACGCCCGGCATAAACGACTTGCGGTCGATGGAATCGTGGCGAATCGTCAGGTATTCGCCATAGCCACCAAAGAGTACCTGCTGATGGGCTACATAGCCGGGCAGGCGCACACTGTGAATGGTAATGCCGTCAACCTTGGCACCACGGGCACCGTCGAGACTTTCGTGGGTCTTATCCGGCGCCGGTTCGATACCGGCTTCCTTGCGGGCTGCCGCAATCTGGTTCGCCGTCATGATTGCCGTACCAGACGGAGCATCGAGCTTGTTATTGTGATGCATTTCAATGATTTCTACATCCGGCAGATACTTGGCCACTTCTGTAGAAATTTTCATCATCAGTACAGCCCCGAGGCCGAAGTTTGGCGCAATGAAAATGCTGGTTTTCTTGGCTTCAGCCAATTTGCCCAGTTCCGTCCGCTGTTCTGCCGTCAGGCCTGTCGTGCCGACAACCATATTTACACCATGTTCAATGACCGTTTTCGCATTTTCGAAAATGGCTTTAGGCGACGTGAAATCGACGACGACATCCGGTTTTAAATCATCCAGGGCCTGGCCCAATCCTGCACGGATAGGCATGCCTAACGTACCAAGTCCGGCAAATACGCCTGCATCTTCGCCAACGTGCGAAATACTGACGCCACCGACCAGTTCTAATTCTTTATCATCATACACGGCTTTTACTACCTGGCTACCCATACGGCCGTCTGCCCCATTTACGAGTACCTTCAGCATATTATCACACTCCTTGCCGGCAGATTCTGATGCCACACGGCAACAGTGATGTCCACCTTACTATAAAATAAATGAATAGCTGTATCTCTCATCGGCGCTGCGAATTCATAGTATCAGTGCAACAGATACATAAAGACTATCCCTTTACATTATGCTAATTATAAATATAGCACACATTGACACGCTTTACCAATTATTTTTACCTTTTTCGTTGCAGTTTTCATGCAGGAAAAGCATCATCTTATCAGCATTTCTGATCGTTGCCCCGTACTTGCTCTACTAACTGCCGGGCAGCCTCTAAACTGGCCTCACTCGTATCATCACCGGCAAACATACGGGCAATTTCCCGGACGTGCTCTGCTTCGGTAAGGCAACGGACCCGGGTCAGCGTACGGCCTTCCTTTTCTTCCTTATAAATGAAATCGTGATGATCGGCAATGGCCGCCGTCTGTGGCAGATGGGTAATGCAGAAGACCTGGCCGCGGTGTCTTAATTTGCGTATTTCTGCAGCTACCTGAAGGCCGGTCTGACCGCTTATACCCACGTCGATTTCATCGAAAATAACCGTGCGGCCATTATTTTGATTGGGATTAGTCGTCTTCAGGGCTAAGGCAATACGGGATACTTCCCCGCCTGAGGCGATTTTCGCTAAGGGCTGCATCGCCTCGCCTGTATTAGCGGAAAAATACAGCTCAATATTGGCGGCCCCGTCCGCTGTAATAGCCTGCATCGGTTCGATATGAAAACAAATGCGGCTGTTGATGAGGCCTAGCCGTTGCAGCGTGTCTTCCATGCGCTGGCGGAAGTCCGTATCCGCAGCCTGGCGCAATGACAACAGCTCATCGGCCTTGCGGCGTAGCGCTTTTTCCTTTTTCTGAATGGCTGCTTCGAGTTCAGCCAGCGTACTTTCCGACTCGGCCAAACGACCATACTCATGCTTGGCCTTTTTGAGAAAAGCAAAAATTTCTTCAATAGTAAAACCATACTTACGTTTCAGCTTTTCAATGGCAGCGAGGCGGGACTGCATCTTGTCTAAGGCCTTTTCATCGAAATGGAAGGAATCGGCATAGCGGGCAATCTGATCGTGCACATCTTCCAGTTCGTACGACAGGGTTTCTGCCCGTTTTGCCAATTCTACAAAGGCCGGTTCATAGGCAGAAGCCTTTTCAAGACTACGATGAACGGCATCGATCTGTTCCGTCAGACCTTTCTGCCGCTCGCCGCCTTCAAAGGCAAACAAGGCCGTCCGCAGCGTATCCTTAATGTGTTCGGCATGGGAACTCTTGTTGATCTGTTCTTCCAGTTCCTCATCTTCCTTTTCTTTTAGCTGGGCCCCTTCAATTTCCTTGATCTGAAAATCATAAATGCTTAAGAGGCGTGCCTTTTCCTGTTCGTCCTTTTGCAGGTGTCTGGCTTCCCGGCAAAGTCTGGCCCAATCCTTGTAGAGGTCATCATATTCTTCCCGCGTCTGTTTTAGGGACGGCGTGAGGCTATCGAGAATCTGCACGTGATAGGCCGGGTCAAAAATCAGCTGGTTATCGAACTGGCCGTGAATATCCAGCAAATAGGCGGCAATACGACGCACGACCGTTACCGGTACGAGCGTGCCATTGACCAGAATGGAGCCACGGCCGTTACGATGAAAGCGGCGGGAAATAATAAGCTGTCCGTCTTCCCATTCAATGTGATTTTCTTGTAAGAGCTTGGACAGGTCACCCTTTTTATCCAAAAAAAAGAACGCTCCCTCAACGAGGAATACGTCTGTACCGTGCCGGACGAACGACGCGGAGGCCCGTTTGCCGCTCAGCATACCGATGGCGTCCAAAAGAATGGATTTCCCGGCGCCGGTTTCCCCGGTGAGGATCGTCACGCCATCGGCAAAGCTAAGGTGCAAATCTTCAATGAGAGCAAAATTGTGTATATGCAGCGACTGCAGCATACGGCATCAGTCCTTCATTAAAGAAACGATAATTTTAGTAATTTTCGGTACACTATCGGGATTATTGGTAATGATCAGAATCGTATCGTCGCCGGCAATGGTGCCAATTACGTTTTCCCATTTAGCCAAATCAATGGCCGATGCCACCATCGATGCCGAACCGGGCATGGTGCGAACGACAATTTGGTTCAGGCACGAATCGACGCGGACGATCGAATCCTGGAACAGGCGGGCCACACGGTTTTTAGACATGAGCATGCTTTGTTCCTGGCTCAGAGCGTAGCGGTAGTGGCCATCGCTCGTCGGTACCTTGACCAGCATGAGTTCTTTAATATCACGAGAAACCGTAGCCTGAGTAACTTCAATACCTTCTTCCTGTAAGGCCTTGGCCAGTTCTTCCTGTGTTTCAATCGGACGGGACTGCACAATTTCTTTGATTTTCGTATAGCGGAATCTCTTCATAATTACCCTCTTTTCTGTATCATATATAAAATCGGCGGAAAATGTATCTGGTTAAGAGGCTGCCAGGAGGATACATCAAACTCCTTCTGGGGCAACTTCTGTAAAAACGAACGGACAGCCTCAGCCTCGGCAGCACCTGTTTCTGTGCCGGGGTACGCTGCTATCATAATTATACCCATTTTCGCAATTTTATGCAAGCCTATTTTTATTGCTTTTATGGTAATTTCACTTTTTGTGCAAAGAGAATGATCACCTGACGGCAAATAACCCAAATTAAAGAGAATAATATCCGCTGTTTCCTGCAGCTCTTCCAGGAGCTTATCGTGCGATCCCTGCTGCAGCTTGATCTGAGGGGACCACAGATTCTCTGCGGCCAGCCGTTTTCGCGTAACTTCAATAGCCTGCGCCTGCAGATCAAACGCATAGAGCGTCGCTTGTGGCGACATATGGCCGGCCAGAAAGGCTGTATCATGTCCGTTGCCACAGGTCATATCAACAAGTACGCGTGCTGTCGGAATGTATGGCTGTAACAAGGCATGTCCTACATATACGGCATTTTTTAAAGGATACTGTTCCATTAGCCCTTCCCCATTAATTTTGTAAAAAGATTCTTATAAAAATAATTTTTATTAAAGCGGATAATCTTTAGCACTTTATCCGATTCATGAATATGAATGACCATATTCTTAGTAAATTCCTGGTCCATCATACCATCTACAGAAATACGGATGCTGTTGCGGCTGTTAGCTACGGAAAGGCTGACCGTATCGGTATTGCTCAAAACCAGGGGCACCTTGAGAAGCAAATGAGGACAAATAGGGGTAACCATGAGACAGTGCACATCCGGTGAAATAATGGGGCCGCCGGCAGAAAAGGTATAGCCTGTAGAGCCCGTCGGCGTGGAGATAATCATGCCATCGCTGGGATACTGCTGAATAAAATGACCGTTAATACTCATATCGATACGAGTCATTTTGCCTACATTGCCATGGCCGATGACCACATCATTCAGGGCTTCCGACAAAACCTGGACAGAGCCATCTTCATAGGCCAGTTCGGAGTGAAGCATCATGCGCTTTTCCAAGAAATAGCGGCCTTCCAGGATATCACAAAAGCGTTGTTCCAGATTCCGTATTTCAACTTCGTACAAAAAGCCCAGGGAACCAAGATTGACTCCGCAAATGGGGATATCCGCTGCCGCAAACTGGCTGGCTAATTTTAAAATCGTACCATCTCCGCCTAAGACAAGAGCCACATCAATGGTATTCAGGAGCGGCAGATGGGGCAGCAAATGAGATGCTTCTACGTGGTGATAAAAGTCTTGTGTACTCTGTGCGACATAGGCAGGAAGATAATAATTTTGCCCATATTTTTCGCAGAGGTCTATTAATTTCTTTACAATCTGCGTACTCTCTTTTTTTACTAGATTAGGAAAAATGCCAATCCTCACGTTATCACCTACATTTTATGCGATATGTCTACTATTTCGTCTATGATTTCATCGGTTATGTCATTGTGACATAGTTCATCTTTACGGCTGAAGAGCAGGTATTCAATGTTGCCATCTGCCCCTTTAATCGGAGAAAAGGTCAGCTGTAGCGGCGATAAGCCGCAGGCAGCGATACCATCTGTGACGTGGCGGATTACCTGGCGATGTACATCTCTGTCCCGCACGATACCGCCTTTGCCAACGTGTTCCCGGCCTGCTTCGAATTGCGGTTTAATGAGCGTCACCATAGAACCGCCTGCCTTTAAGAGCGGTGCTACGGCGGGCATGATTTTTAGAAGCGAGATGAAGGACACGTCGATCGAAATGAAGTCGACAGGTTCGCCAATATCTTCCGGTGTCACATTGCGGATATTGGTCCGTTCCATATTGACTACCCGTTCATCTGTACGCAGTTTCCACGCCAGCTGGCCATACCCTACGTCGACAGCGAAGACCTTAGCCGCCCCGTTTTGTAAGGCACAATCAGTAAATCCTCCTGTCGAGGCACCGATATCCATCATCGTGACGCCTTCTAACTGCAAGGGAAATTCCTGCATGGCTTTTTCTAATTTCAGACCGCCCCGGCCTACGTAAGGAATGGGATTGCCCTTGACGAGAATGTCTATATCGGCCGGCAGCTTTGTACCGGCTTTATCACACCGCTGGCCATCGACAAATACGAGGCCCGCCATAATCGTAGCCTTCGCCTTTTCCCGGCTTTCGGAAAGGCCCCGTTCTACGAGAAGGACATCGAGTCGTTCTTTATGCTGCATATCATCCCCTCCTTATTGTACGCGCGTCAGCATGGAAAGGACGAGGTCGCGCAAAAACCAGGCCCGGTCCCCCAGAGGTTCGATAGCGGCAACGGCCGCCTGAGCTGCTTCGTCTGCCAGGCGCTGCGCTTCCGGAAGGGAAAAGAGTGTCACATACGTAGCCTTATCATTGCGTTCATCGCTGCCAATGGGTTTGCCCAGTGTCTTTTCATCGCCCGTAAAATCCAGAATATCATCTGTAATCTGGAACGTCAGCCCCATGTGAACGGCGTAATCCGATAGCATTTGCTGTTCTTCTGCCGTGGCATCACCTAAGATAGACGCCAGCTCAATAGCTGCCTTAAAAATAGTACCTGTCTTGGCATGATGCAGCAGCTTTAAACCGGATAAACCAATTGACGCGTGACCTTCGCAGGCTAAATCGTAAGCCTGGCCGCCTACCATTCCGGCCGGGCCGGCAGCTTTGGCGAATACAGCGATACAACGGTTGAGTTTGGCTGCATCCAGGTGCTTCTGACGGGCCATGAGTTCAAAGGCGAAGGTCAGCAGCCCATCGCCTGCGAGGGTAGCCAGCCCGGCACCATAGACAACATGATTGGTTGGTTTGCCCCGGCGCAGATCATCATTATCCATACAGGGCAGGTCGTCGTGAATCAGGGAATACGTATGTACACATTCGAGAGCACAGGCCAGATCCAGATAGGGCTGAGCGTCTTTCCCCAGGACCTCCAGCACGGCCAGAAAGAGGATCGGACGCAGCCGCTTGCCGCCAGCCAGAAGGCTGTAATTCATGGCTTCGTATAAGCTCGCAAATTCTGGCGTTTCCGGCTGGAGCAATTCTCTCAGGCGCTGATCAATATACGTCTTTTTTTCCTGCATGTATTCTTTGAAGTTCATAAATCCAAGGTCCCTTCTTCCGCTGCACCGGAAAGCGTATGTTCCGCCTGCACATCGGCCAAAGCCTGTGCCCGTTGTCTGGCATATTCCAGCGCGCTTTCACAGGCCTGCGATAATTTAATAGCCTTTTCAAACAAATCGAGCGATTCCTGCAGAGTCAGATCCGGCGCTTCCAAAGCCTGGACCATTTCTTCCAGTTTCGCATAATTCGTTTCGAAATTCTTTAATTTAGTGTTGCTTCCTGCCATGTGTGGTCACCTCTTTTACCTCAGTTGTAATGGTACCTTCCGTCACGTGAATGCGCAAGGGTTTATCTACCTGCAGGGCTGACAGTGCCGTAAGGATCGTACCCTCCTGCTCGAGCTGGCCATAGCCCTTGCGTACGAGCTCAGCAGGGTTCATGGCCTTCAGGGAAGCGGTCAGTGCCGCCACCTGTCCGCTCTGGCGGGTAAGGGTCAGATCAAACTGCTGCTTTGCCAGACTGATGAGATGGTCTACAGCCGCCCTTTTCAGCTGTAAAAATTCATCGTACCGCCGCGGCTGCAGCTGGGCTTTCGTCCGCGCCACGTCCCGTTCCCACCGTTCTAAGCGCAGGACAACCGATTGGTAGGCCCGGTCGGCTAAATCGGCTACTTCCATCTGGATTTCCGCAAAATCGGGAAAGGCCAGTTCTGCCGCGTGGGTAGGCGTTGCCGCCCGTACATCAGCAGCGTAGTCAGCCAGGGTCGTATCCGTTTCATGGCCAATGGCTGTAATAACCGGCAC
Organism: Caecibacter sp. AF58-12pH5A; assembly: GCF_027681725.1. NCBI lineage: Bacteria > Bacillati > Bacillota > Negativicutes > Veillonellales > Veillonellaceae > Caecibacter > Caecibacter sp. AF58-12pH5A. The sequence goes on from NZ_JAQDBC010000021.1 coordinate 15,034, forward strand.
CTTCGCCGCATAAATAGCCTTGACTACGTCGGGGCTGTTAAAGCACCACAAATCTTCCATAGAGCCGCCGCCCCGTGCCAAAATCAGTACATCCAGAGACGTATCTGCTCCGGCCTTTTTAAGTGCCGCGGCAATGGTCTTTTCAGCGCCCTTCCCCTGGACGGGAATGGGCAGCAGACGAATTTCCACATAGGGATTCCGCTCGGCTGCAATCTTATGAATATCATGGAGAACAGCACCCGTGGCCGACGTAAGGACGCCGACAGTCCAGGGGAAGCGGGGAATAGGCTGCTTATGCTCCGGTGCAAAATAACCTTCTTCATAGAGCTTCGCCTTGATTTGTTCGTACTGCTGCTGCAAGCTGCCCATCCCCTGGGCAAAGAGCTTTTCTATAATAAAAGAAACGGTACCGCCTTTTTCATATACATTGACAGCACCGATAACGATAACATGATCGCCTTCGCGTACAGTATCCATGGACCGGCCCACACGGCTGCGGAACAAAATGGCCCGGATAGAGCACTGCTCATCATGTAAATTCATATAATAATGGCCATTCGACGCACGCTTCAAGCCAATAATGTTGCCTTCCATAGCTACGCTTTGCAGGCGATAATCCTGCATGAGGTCGTCCTTGATACGCCGTACGACCTCAGTAACAGACGCGTATTTCATGTTCATACGCTTTTCTTCCTTTCCTGCCAGGCCGCCCAAAAAGCAGCGCCTGACGCATTGTCGGCACTAAATCCTTCTTCTGCCAGGAGCAATTCTACGTCATGCCGGTGGCAATAGGCAGTTAGTTTTTGACGCAAAAAGCCGTTGCTCATGACTCCGCCGGCAGCGGCCAACTGCTGCATGGCACTAGCGCCACATTGATCAAGGAGGATTTCCAGCCCGCGCCATACCGTCACCAGAGTCCAGGCACTGCAGCGTGCCGGATCCACATCACCTTGGGCAATGGAACGCTGGGCCTGTGATTCGGGACCGGAAAAACTGAGTTCCCCGTCACGGCAAAAGACGTGGCTGCCCTTGACGTGTTCCGTGCACTGACGGGCCAACGTTTCCAGGTGTACGCCTGCCGGAAAGGGCAGGCCCAGGGCAACGCCTACGCGGTCGATAAACTGGCCGGCACTGATATCACTGGTGCCGCCTACACGGGTAATCGCCAGGCCGTCTGCATCAGGAACAGCCCGGACCAGATCGGTCGTACCACCAGAAAGATGGAGGCCATAAAAAGGCCGGTCTGGAATGGTATTGCGGCTGCGCAGGACCGCCAGGAGATGGTTTTCCTGATGACTGATCGTATAGAGGGGCACAGCCAGTACAGCTGCCAAAGAACGGGCACAGCCCAAACCGGCCAAAAAGGCCGGCATATAGCTGTCTTCCCGGCGCCGTGGCTGACTCGTGACGGCAATGGCCCGGATCGTATGGCCTGCAAAACGCGGCGCCAGCCGTTCCATAAGAAGAGGCAGGTTGCGCGTATGCTGGTAGACCATATTAGACTGGGATAAGCCCCGGCCACCGGCAGAAACAGAAAGGATAATCCGTTCATCGCCGACGATGCTTCCGTCAGCCGTGACGGCACATACAGACGTAGTGTAACAGCTCGTATCCAATCCCAGGTACAGATCCATCAGGCCCGTTCCTTCGTATAAGCGCCCAGAATCCCATTGACGAAACGGGCAGACTGATCATCACTATATTCCCGAGCCAGCACGATAGCTTCATTGATGACAATAGAAGCCGCCAGCCCTGCTTCCTTCGGATAGATAAGTTCGCACAGGGTCAGGCGCATGATGTTCTTGTTCGCCCGGTTAATCTGGGATAAATCCCATTTTTTTGACAAGGACTGAATAATCGCGTCAAATTCAGCCACATGGGCTGTCGTAGTGGTCACCAAGTATTCGCAGTATTCGTTTTCAGCAGCCAAGACTACTTCGTCGTCTGTTTCATCTTCCGCTGCGCCGCTGCGCAAAATTTCATTTTCTGCGTATTGTATATCGTTTTCTTCGTGGAACTCCCGGGAAAAGAGAATTTCCAGGGCCCGCTGCCGGGCTCTATGCCGGGTTCCTTTTGTATGTTTGCTCACAAAAGCCTCCTATTTTTCCTTTAAAACAAGATCTTCAACCGTTACCTGGACGGCCAGGGATTCCGGTTCGCCCATGGTTTCTAAGGCAGTACTTACATGCTGCTGTACCGTAAGGGCCAGCTGTTCCAGATTATCGCCAAAATAACCGGCAATATGGACTTCTACTGCCAAGGCTTCCCCGGCACGATGTACGACGATGCCGCGGCCCCGCGTGCCTGCCACGCCGGGAATCTCACGCAAAGCCATCGTTACCAATTGTTCATATACCGTGTTGGGGACAATATACTCTACCTGTTCTTCCATTTCCGTCATGGCCGCGCCTCCTCTGCTCCGTCTGCCGGAAATGTGATGCCTGTAACCATGACATTCACTGCGCTCACAGTACACCCGGTCAGCCTTTCTACCGCTTCCTTGACTGCTTTTTGCACTTGCAGGGCTATGTCGGGAATGCGGCAGCCACCGGAGACAATGAGACGTACTGTAATTTCTGCTTCATTCCCTGCCAGTACCGTATCGGAGCCACGGCTCAGGCTGCCCCGGCCCAGGCGCTGTGCTGCTGCTTCGGCCAGATTCGCCTCCAGACCGCAGACGTGCCGTATAGACAGGGCTGTTTGGGAGGCAATAGCTGAGATGGCTTTATCCGTAATATGTATACTGCCCAGGGCATTTTGCTTTGTCGTTTCCATGACAGCTCCCTTATTGATAAAAAAGGAGCCGGCGCAAGAAGCATTCTACTTCTTACGACAGCCCCTTGCAAGTTAACTGACCTTATGCTCTGCCAATATAGTTTCCTGTACGGGTATCGATTTGGAGAACTTCGCCTTCGTTGATGAAGAGCGGCACTTTTACGACATAGCCAGTTTCCAGTGTAGCCGGTTTGCTGCCACCTGTTGCTGTATCGCCACGTACGCCCGGGTCCGTTTCTACTACTTTGAGTTCTACGGCAGCCGGCAAATCGATGCCGATAACCTTGCCTTTAAAGAGCATAACCGATACGGTCATGTCTTCTTTCAGGAAGTTAACAGCTGTGCCAAGGCTTTCCTTGTTCAATTCGATCTGTTCGTACGTTTCGTTATCCATGAAACAGTACATGCCTTCATTTTCATAGAGGTACTGCATCTGACGGCGGTCTACATGACCTTCCTGTACTTTTTCGCCGGCATTCCACGTACGTTCAACTACCGAACCCGTTTCCAGGTTTTTAATTTTAGCACGAACAAAAGCGGCGCCTTTGCCCGGTTTTACATGCTGAAATTCGACAACCTGCCATACCTGGCCATCAATTTCAATCGTTACACCTGGTCTGAAATCATTACTCGTAATCATCTTTTAACTCCTCCTATAACAGCTCCATTAATTCTTTGGGTGTTTTAGTCAAAATTTCACAGCCATCAGCTGTAACGGCAACGGAATCCTCTATGCGAACTCCATATTTGCCTTCTATGTACAGCCCCGGTTCTACCGTGACTATCATATTCTCTGCAAGGACACCGGAACTACGCGGTGACAAAACGGGTTCTTCGTGAATTTCCAAGCCTGTGCCATGACCCAGGGCATGCGTGAAATACTGGGCCTGATCATGTTTGGCAAAAAAATCTCGCACAAGTCCATCAATATCCTTTTTCAGCGCGCCTGCCCGTACGGCAGCAACACCTAACTGCTGGGCTTCCAAAATCATCTGATAAAACGCTTTCTGCTCATCGCTGGCCTTACCAACGACGACCGTACGGGTAATATCCGAATGATACCCTTCCCATACAGCGCCAAAATCAAAGGTCACGAAGTCGCCTTTTTCAATAACCTTCGGACTGGCCGTACCGTGGGGCATGGAAGACCGGACACCGGAAGCGACAATCGTCGTAAACGATTTTTCTTCAGAACCGGCTAAGAGCATATTGCTTTCCAGGCGTGCGCCCAATTCCTTTTCTGTCACGCCGGGCCTGATAAAGGGCAGCAATTCAGCAAAGGCTTTGTCAGCAATAGCACTGGCTTTACGTGTAGCCGCCAATTCGTAGGGTTCCTTTACAGCCCGCAGGATGTTCAGGTTTAACCCGGTAAAACGGCATGACGTTTGCGACGCAATCTGTTCATAGGCAAAATGCGTCAGAAAATTGCTTTCGTACAACACATGCTGTACGCCTGCATCGTTCAGTGTCTGCGCCATACACGCTGTCAGCCGGCCTTGGTGGTTAGAAATGGTATACCAGCTTCCGGACTGACTGCCTGCCTGTTCCGTATAACGCGAATCTGTCCAGAGGACAGCCACTTTACTCGTCACAACCAAGGCGCCTTCGCCACCGGTAAAACCGCTAAAATAGCGGAGGTTTTCAGGTTGCATCACGATTATTCCGTCTGCCTGCTGTGCCTGCAAAAACGTACGTAAACGGACGAGTCTTTCTCCAATCATGTTCATCACCTAATTTTTTATTTTACAACTTATCATATCATATATAGTATCCCTTGAAAAGGAAAAAACTGCCGTTTTTTCTCAAATACCCGTCATAGGTGCACAAAAATGCATTTCTTACAGGTCCGGCTGTATAAAAACGGCTTCTTTTTCCGTTTCCGTCAGGCGGCGCCATTGGCCAGGTGTCAGGCTGGGATCCAATACCAGGGCACCGATGGACAATCGTTCCAGGGCTTCTACGGTAAGACCCACGGCAGCGCACATGCGCTTGACCTGATGGAACTTCCCTTCCTGCACCGTAATCGTAAGCTCTTGCGCACCACTGGGAACCGCCCGGGCAGGCAGGCAGACGAGGCCATCGTCAAGCACCAACGAGCTCTGAAAACGGGCATCCACATCTGCCGGAATCGTACCGCTTACAGTCGCCTTATACACCTTGTTTACATGTTTTTTCGGGGCTGTTATGCGGTGAGCCCAGTCACCGTCATTCGTGAGCAGCAAGAGCCCTGTCGTATCCTTATCGAGACGTCCTACAGGAAAGAGGCCGGCACCGGAAAATTCCTGCGGCAGAAGATCAAGAACCGTCCGGGCCATACGGTCTGTCGTCGCCGAAAGGATACCGGCCGGCTTGTAGAGCATGACATAGGAGAACTCTTCATACAGCACACGTTCCCCCCGGACGGTGACGACATCCTGCTGCGGGTCTATTTTGGCACTGCTGTCTTTTACGACACGATTGGCAACACAAACGACACCGCTGCGGCACAATTCTTTAATTTCCCGGCGCGTACCATAGCCGCTGTGGCCCAGCATTTTGTCCAGGCGCATAGTTCCTTTCATAGCTCCTCCTACATGACCGTATGTTGGCTGCCTACCCATTGGGGCTCGTAGCCTGGCATACCTTCTAAATGCTGGGTACAATTCATGAGCGTCATGACGCTGCGATTGCCATAGTATTCAATAATCGTAAAGGCTGTATTATATTGCTGGAAGCACCAAAGCTTGCGAAAATCCAGTTCTAAGAGGCCAAAAAGAAGGCAACGGATGGCAGCACCATGAGACACGATGAGGACTGAATCGCCATCTGTATGCTGTGCCAGAATTTCCTTTGTCTTTTTCGTAATGCGATCGCGAACTTCCAAAAAGGATTCACCGCCGCGGGCTCTCAGCCTTCCTTCTGAGGCATAAAAGGCCTCGATTTCACCGGGCCAGCGTTTTGTAATTTGATCGTATGTATGCCGCTCCCAGACGCCAAAACTAATTTCCTGCAATTCCGCATAGGTTTGTACCGTCAGCCCATGCGGTGCTGCAATAATTTCTGCCGTTTTTTGCGCCCGCGATAAGGGGCTGGCATAGATTCCATCAAAATGGACCGGTTTCATAAAGGTACTGAGACGCCGGGCCTGTTCTAGTCCCGTTTCATTTAAAGGGATATCCGACGATCCCTGGAACCATTGCTGGGCATTTCCTTCCGTTTCACCATGACGAACCAAATATAATTTGATCATACATTACTTCCTTTCTTATAGGATACCGTGCAGGCTGGCACTAATTCCTAAGAGCACTAATTCCGTGAGTTCTGTGACAGCCCCATAGGTATCGCCTGTGACGCCACCTAAATGGCGTGTAATATACGTGTTAGCTGCCAGACTGGTCAGCATGGCAGCTCCTAAGAGAATGAGATAATACCAGGTGCCGGCAAGAACAGGCACCAAGGCTGCCAAGAAGCCCCAGGCCAGTGTATGGGCCGGGGCATAGCGGGCAAAGGCTTTGCCCAGCCCTTCTTCGCGGGCATAAGGAAATTCGAGAACACTGATGAGGGTCCCGTAGCGGGCGGCCGCAGGTACACCTAAAAGAACCACATACGCTAAGAGGCCGTTTACATTAGCGAGAAAGCAAATCTTTAGTATAGCCAGGAGAAAAAAGGCCATGACACCATTCGCCCCGACACGACTGTCTTTTAGTATTTCCAGCATGCGTTCACGGCTGCGTCCGGAAAAAAGTCCGTCCGCTGTATCCATAAAACCATCGGCATGGAGGCCGCCCGTGAGCAAAAACCAGGCGGCTACGATACAAACAGCGAGATAGAGACCGGAAAAGGCAAAGGAAAAGAGCCACCAAAGCAGGCAGAGAAGTGCCCCAATGACCGTGCCAACTAAGGGAAAACAACACAAGGAACCGCCAAAGGCCTCATTTGTCCACACCGTTTGCTTGGCCAGGTGGATCCGTGACAGAAATTGCAGGGCAATGAGAAAGCGTGTCATAAATGGTCCTCCACCGGCGGCAGGTGTACACTCTTTGCCTTTATTTCCGTCGTAATACCGCAGATACTGACATACACTTCATCGGCAGCCGCTGCCGTTTGCTGATTCAGCAGGCCGAGCAGATCCCGGTACTGCCGGCTCAGGGGTTCCATTGGCACGATGCCCGATCCCACTTCATCAGTGACAATCACAATGGTCTTTTCACCACTCTGCCTGAGCGTACGCAAAACCAACGCCCATTCACGTTCAGCTTCTGCGATACTTTCTGCAAAAGGCTGCGCTGTACGCTGCAGCAGAAAATTAGATACATAGAGAGTCAGGCAATCGATAAGCAGGGCATCGGCACATGCTAAAATATGATCCAATTGTCCCAAGAGACCTGCCGGCACTTCAAAGGTCTGCCACGCTGCAGGCCGCCGTGCCTGATGCCGGTCAATACGTGCTTTCATTTCTGCATCTAAAGCCCGGGCTGTCGCTATGTAGGCATGCCGGCCGGGACAGGCAGCCAGGTACCGTTCGGCAAACTCACTTTTCCCGCTGCGGGAACCACCGGTAGCTAAAACTAGGTGCGCCATACTGTTCTCCTTTCAAGACAAGATTAGAGATATTATACCACAAGAAAAGGTACTGCCAAAATAAAAACAGGGCTCTTGCGAGCCCTGCTCCTTATTTCTGCAATTCGTCATGCAAATGAAATACTTCCGGAATAATAATCTTTTCCATACCGATTTTAATCAGGCGTGGCAAGCCTGGCAGGCAAAAGACCAGGCACTGCCGGCAAACGCCGGCACTGGAACGATACGCCAGGGACTGGACACCGCAATCGTTGCGATAGGCCAGGGCATCCATGAGGCCGGCAAAGCCCGTAATTTTTTTATCAAATATCGGTTCAATAGCTTCCAGTGTCACATCCCGCTTGGCCAGGCCTGTACCACCGCTGGTAATGACGACATCGACGCTGCATACCCATTCATGCAAATGCCGTGTAATTTCTTCCCTGTCGTCACGGACGATCTGATAATCCACTACCTGATGACCGGCATGGGTCAAGGCCGATTGAATCATCAGGCCGTTCGTGTCATTTGAAAAAGTACGGCTGTTACTGATCGTCAGAATAGCCGCCCGTAAAGGATGTTCCTCGGTCATTTTTTTTGACAAAACAATACCCCCTTTTTTGAGAAACACATTACATCATTTTAGATACTATACATAAAGCCGCAATCGCCTTATATGCTCTGCCTGTTATTCCGATTTTTGCGCGCCTGCACGGACAGCGTCTGCTAACGTTTTCCCTGTCAGCAGGGCACATAGAAAAGGCGGCATGAAAGAAATGCTGTCTCTATCTGATGGATACGCTGAAAAAGACGGTCCATCGATTTGTACCCGGCCAGCGCGGACAGCCAAACTAAGCCGGCAGTTCCCTTGCCGCGGCAAAGGGCGTTCTTCTTCCGACCAAGTCAAATGGGCATAGGCCTGCCATTCTTTATTTCTCGCCTGGCGCCGCTGATCGGCTACGACAAAGAGCCCATTGTCTGCTGCTTGCCGTGCCGCTTCAGTAACGAACCGGCTGTAGGTTTCCGGGCCCATGGCTGCACTCGCTGAAATATAGAGAAAGAGAAAATCTTCCCAATAGACAGCGTCAGACAAAAAGTCCCTCTCCGGTAACGCCGGCCCTGTGGCAACAAAGGTATCATCCCAGCCGGCTTCCTGGCAGATAGCGTGTCCTGCAACACCGCTGTTAAGAGCGCTGACAGGCTGGCCGCATTGTGCAAAGGCACGTGTGAGCCTCTTATCTTCAGCACGCCAAAAAGACTCGTCCTGCCAGTGCGAAAAAGGCAGTCCGATGTACAAGAGAGCCATACGATCACTTCCATTTCTTCTATAGTATAATATTCAACCTAAACAGATAAACTCCTGCTTTTTGCACAGCGAAATTTATTTTCTTATTGTACAAAATAAAGGCAGCCGGTTCCATGCAAATAGACGAAAAGAACCCTTTATCTTAAAATGAATTCTGCTATAATATATTGTATCAGAATCATAAATTTGTGGTTTAAAGGAGAAGATTTATCATGTTAAAAAAACTAGGTTCAGCGCTGATGCTTTTCGTATTTTGCAGCTGCACATTGGTTTCTGCCATGTTTTTCGATGACAATCCCCGCTACATTCAGGTTGGTCACGATGCCCTGACGGAATCCTATATCGATATGACTTCAATCAGCCCGATCCGCTACGATCCGCCCTATTACGTCATCCGGGCCACAGTCCTGACGTTCGATTTTTCCACCAATACCGCTACGGGCTACGAAGACAACTTTTTCTACGACTTTAATTCCCAGGCGGTAAAAACACAAACCCTTTCGACGACGACCTACGACGACAAAGGCATTCCCCGGGCACAGGTAGTCAATCCTGACCCGGAAGTCGTGTCTTCCGAACGGTACTCCGTCAACGGCAACGCTGCTGACAAGGCCTTCTTCAATTGCTATAACATGACCTTCTACCACAGTTTTAATAAAGACAATGCCAATAAGAACAAATAACTAACACGCTTCCCATTCCCGCGAAAGGAACTGATACGTATGAATACCCTGTTGCATTATGGCGGTATGATCGTCACTGTGCTTTTTATTGCAGCCGTCCTTTACTCTATGATCATGGCAATCCGCCGCCGCAATCGCAAACAAAAGGCAAAGGAAGCCGTCATCAAGCGGCCCCACGTAAAAGTGGCGAATCTGCACCAATTCGATATTAAGCCATCTGATGGCTACTATAAATACCCTTTAGGTCCGGAACAATTTACACGCCGCCGGCCCCGCCGCTTTACAGCCGTTTCTATCGAACTCGCCGGTGAACAGCCCTATTCCATTTATCTCATTGGCTTTGCCGAATTTGCTGACGGCGAATTACGGGACCAGCATTATTTCTATATTCAGCCGCCGGAAAAAGACATTTCCCACGTAACCAATCCTGATGTAACGTGGGATCTCTTAAGCAAAGCTGACGAATTTGGCGAATATTGGAATGCCGGTATGAAAGACTATTTTATCGACCACACGCTGATCTGTCATAACGCAACGTACGTCATAGGCTGTATAACGCACGCCTTAACGGTCTTCGGCATCGAAGTACCTCAATTCCGCTTCATCGATACCTTGGAAATTGCCAAAAAGCTCTACTCCTTCGAATCAAATAAGCTGGAAACGATTTGTGATGAAATGGATATCGACCTGGATCAGTATAACTGCCTGAGCGAAGCCCGGGCTATTGGACAGTTCTTCTACCTGGCCTGCCGTGAATATCCGATGTATGTGCCCCGCCTCCATTACACGCAGGGAGGCCCTAGCGAAACAGAGCTCTCAGCCAGCCTGGTAGCCCTGGCAGAACGGGAAGAAAAGACGGCAGCCGAACTCTTCGAAGAACGTCCGGTCGACACGTCTTTATTGCAAAAGCTGGTCGCTAAAAATTATTTGGAACCCGGCGAAAAGGAAGGCACCTATTATGCTACCGATACGGGCCTTGATTTCGCGGAAAACCTGCCTTAACCGTTGTAGTATAAAAACAGGCCATCCCTAAAAAGGATGACCTGTTTTTTTATGCTAAAATATCTTCCAGCCACGAGATCGCATCTTGCATCATATTCGTCGTAACGAAGTGCTTTAAGCCCGGATACGTAATATAGCGGCTACGTACGCCGGCGTATTGGTACAGCCGGTCCATATAAAAGGTTTCCGCTGCCGGATTGACCGTATCATCGTCCCCTGCCGTCAAAGCCAGGACTGAGCGTCCTGACAGCTGATTCACATGCGTATAGGGATCAAAGCAGGCAATTTTTTCTTGTAATTCCGGCAGAAAATCCATAGGTTTAAGGGGCAGCTCTGCCCGCAAGCGCCGCTCTGATTCATCCCACCAGCCGGACCCGTTCATAGACACGGCCGTTACGACTTCAGAATACCAAGTAAGTACGCCCAAGGCCGTAAAGCCGCCTAAGGAATGTCCCATGACAGCCAATGGTACGTGAGGCTGCCAAGTTTTGGCATAGTCAATAAGCTGGCGGGCCTCTTCCAGATTACGGAAAATTGTTTCCCAAAACCGTTTATACGCCCGGGGATTTTCGTCATAATCGATCAGCCCCCGTTCGCCATGATAAATAGCTTCCGGAATCAGTACGTCATATCCATAGGCTGCCAGAATATGACCGCGCAGGGATTGCAGCTCTTTCGTGGAACTCCAGCCGTGGTAAAAAATAATGACGCCCTTTACTTTTTCATGGCCTTCAATTTTGAGACAAGGAATGTCCCCAATATATATTTTTTCTTCTGTAATCATTCACGTATCATCCTTCTGAGACAAAAATCAAATGGGCCGTGTCCTCTTTCCGGCACGGCCATTGAGAGTCGTACTATCGTTCTTTCGGTCGCATTGAAACAGGCTTTTGCAGTAATTCTGACCACACGAGGCCAGCGTAAATATCCCGGGCCGGCCCTTCAAGGCCGCTCCAACACGCAGGCTGCACCCGCTGAGGTACCACCGTTTCCGGACCTGCATCATGCTGTGAAGAAGGTAACGCTGCTGCCGCCTGGAGCTGTGCCTGCGTATACGCCGGCTGAGAAGAAGAAGTGCGGCGCCGTTCCGGTACGCTCTCCGGTTCCGGCTCCGGTGTGCGACGCTGCCACGGCCACGGCCCTTCTTCTTCGGGCTCAGTCTCATAAGGCGCCTGTGCCGGCGGCGTTTGCGGCCGGCCTGTCGTCTGAGGCGGCTTTTGTCCCGGACGGCTATGGCCGCGTGTAGGATACTTGCGTTTTTTCCGTAGCAAATCAGGCAGCGAAAGGAGTGCCATGAGCAAGATTATACCAATGATGGTTTCCATAGGCTCACCTACTTATCTGTAACCGGCGGCATAGTATGATCGTCTTTATGTGTCGTCATCGGCGCCTGGCCTTTGGGAACGCCGGCTTGGGCTACGGCGTCACGCATCTTTGTATCAGCCATAATATTGCGCATAGTGTAGTAATCCATTACGCCCAAATGACCTTCGCGGAAAGCCTGGGCCAGAGCCAGTGGTACTTCAGCCTGGGCTTCTACGACCTTAGCCTGCATTTCCTGCGTGTAAGCCTGCATTTCCTGTTCCTTGGCAACCGCCATGGCCCGGCGTTCTTCGGCTTTTGCCTGGGCAATCTGCTTATCTGCTTCAGCCTGGTCGGTTTGCAGGCGGGCACCGATATTACGGCCTACGTCGACGTCGGCAATATCGATGGAAAGAATTTCAAAGGCTGTCCCGGCATCAAGGCCCTTACTGAGGACGGTCTTACTGATTTCATCAGGATTTTCCAGTACCTGCGAATGATCCGAAGCAGACCCGACGCTGGTAACAATCCCTTCGCCAACACGGGCAATAATCGTCGCTTCACCGGCGCCGCCTACGAGACGGTCGATATTGGCGCGAACCGTGACACGGGCCCGTACCTTTAATTCAATACCGTTTTTGGCGACGGCCGAAATAAAGGGCGTTTCAATAACCTTCGGATTGACACTCATCTGTACAGCTTCAAGGACATCACGGCCGGCTAAATCGATGGCGCAGGCCCGTTCAAAGGTCAGGGACATCGTGGCCCGATGCGCTGCAATGAGGGCATCGACAACGCGGTCGACGTCGCCACCGGCCAAATAATGAGCTTCAAGCTGATTGACATTGACATCGAGGCCGGCCTTGTTGGCTTTTACCAACGGCAGGATAATTTTCGACGGTACGACACGGCGCAGGCGCATACCGATAAGGTTGATAATCCCTACGGAAACGCCGGCTGCCATGGCCGAAATCCAGAGACCAATAGGGACAAAATGTAAAAACAGGGAAATTACGACGATTGCCGCTACAATGATGACCAGCGGTGCCGCCAATAACGAAAGCATAGACATACGTTACCCTCCTTTATTCTGTTCCGGTACCGGTTCGACGACGACCCGTGTACCTTCCACTTCAATGACCCGTACTGCCACGCCACGGTCGATATAGGAACCATTCGAAACGGCATCTACCCGTTCCTTACCGATGCGGACAATCCCGGCAGGACGCAAAACGGTAATCGCTGTACCCCGTTGAAACAGGTACTTGCTTTTATCTTCCTGTGACGTATATCCCTTTTCTTTCGTCGAGCGGGTAGTCAAGGCAATTTTGGCAAAAAGACGACTTTTTGGTAAATGCTTGCCAATGAAATAAAAGAGCACGATGGCAATGACAATACCACCAGCCAGAATATAACACGCCTGCACTGTAGCCCCCAGCAGCCAAAACAAGCTGCCAAATACAAACAAAATCCCCACTACGCCAAAGATACCGATGCCCGGCGTGACCAATTCCAGACCGATGAGCAAAAGGCCGGCAAAAAAGGCACCTAACCCTTTTAGGCCATCAGCCAGAGATCCATCGCCGGAAATAAAGAGGACACCGCTGAGCAGCAGGGCTGTCAAGAGGCCTATACCGACACCGGCCGTCTTGATCTCAATAAGCACAGCTGTCAGAATGAGGCCGATGAGGAGCATGCGCACGTATTCATTTTGCAGCAGGCCGAGACCACTATCCCACCAGGTTTTATTTTCATAGTAGACCTTGGCATTGCCCAGACTGAACAAATGAAGCGCATCTTCTACGGTATCAGCGGACCCTTCTGAGAGGTTCAATTCCCGCGCTTGCGTATCTGTAAGTGCTAAAATTTCACCAGCTGCCGCATAATGGGGCAGGCCGGCATTTTTATCTACCATCGCTTCGGCTACACGCGGATTATGCCCCATATCGGCAGCGGTCGTACTGAACTCTGATTTTAAAGCAGCAATATTTTTTTCCGTAGCCGGTATGGGTTCTGCCGCGCCAATACTGCTGCCCGGTGCCATAATGATGTGCCTGCAGGAAAGGGCAATGAGCGCCCCTGCTGACCAGGCCCGTGACGAAACAAAGGCAATGGTCGGGATCGATGTTCCCTGCAAGATATCACGAATACGGAGCGCACTGTCGACAAGACCGCCCTGCGTATTGATCTCTACGACAATGGCCTTGTCCTGATTTTCTTCAGCATCCTTTACGCCGCGTTGGACTAATGCAGCCTGGCCGGCATCGATTTCGCCAGAGATTGTAATGACCCGGACGGCATCTTCTGCCTGTGCTGGCTGCATGCCTGCCAACCCGGCCCAAAAGAAGAAAATAAATAAGCATATGCCAATTAATCTGGCACGTTTCAATGGCCTCACCTCCGCGTTATGGTTTCTCCTCCCCCTTGGTCCGCCGTTCGATCCCTTTAAAATATCCTGCAGCCTGCATGGCTGCCAGCTCAGAGTCAGAAAGCGTCCGGGCTGCATGCCGTTCTGCTTCTTCCCGTGGCTGCGCCTTTACAATAGAAATTTTGTCAATGACGGCATCATACACTTCAGCTGATTTATTTTCTTTCAGCCATTCCAGCATATGTATTACCCAATCATGACAGGACCAGGACTGTTCTCCGTGGTTGTGACCGCGCAAAATCTGTATCTGTACCTTTTCCGGTATTTTGGCAATGAGCCAGTTCCACATTTCATATTGTATAAGATACTCGTATTTCGCATCGATCTCACGCAAATGTTGCCCATGTAATTCCAGTTCATAGCGGGACCAGAATAAACCAAGAGTCATTCCGATTACCTCCTAATGGTATATCCATATAGTGAATTGCACCCCGCATAACGTAAGCCGTTGGAAGCAGGGGCTTTGGGGATACGATCCGTATCCGTTTAAGAAGTTTGGTGTATATCCCATAGGATTCAGGCTACCCTTATTCTTACAGGCGCATTCACTTCGCCTGTGGCGTATAGGGCACTAAGGCCCGCAACGTTGCTTTTACACAGAAGGTGCAATTCCCCATTGATGACAGCATATACTGCCTGTAGAGGTACGCTCCTTCGGCTTACATTAGATAAGGAAAAGCACAGTTCATCAAAACAAACTGTGACCTTTCCATTACCATAATTTTATACATTTTTCAATAATTCTGCAACTCCCAGGCCAGAACAAAAGGAAACAAAAAGGACAAGCCGTCCTCATGCTATATCACGCACAAAACGGCTTGCCTTTTATCATGCACATCTTACAACGTATTCATCTTATCTACAGAAAGGAGGAAGCTGGGCGCATAGTCCTGAAGAAACTGGGCCACTTCCGGTAAAGGCAGGGCGCGCAGATTGGCGCCGATCGTATCATAGGCTTCATCAAATTCGCGATTGCCGGCATACTTTTCCTGCAAGCATTTTAAGTACGCACTGAGCATATCCGCGGCCTTCACATAGGGCCAGACGGGATCCTCTTCCGCCTGGCAGAGCAACGGTTCATACGCTGCCTGTAAAGAGGCAGGCAGTGTTTCCAAAAGCCGTTTTTGCGCCAGCTTTTCTACTTCGCCATAGGTTTTACGCATAACAGGGCTAAAATATTTGACTGGCGTAGGCATATCGCCTGTATAGACTTCGCTGGCATCATGATACATAGCCAGGAGGACCGCCCGGCCGGCATCAACCTGATCCTCTGCTGCTGTTACACGCTGATTGTGCAAGAGGCACAGGTGATAGGCAATCATAGCCGTCTGTAACGTATGTTCCTGAATATTTTCCTCAATCGTATTGCGCATGAGGCTCCAGCGCCGGATAAAGCGCATTCTCGCGAGGATAGCAAAGAAATGGCTCATAGGGACTCCTTATTTGCGGAAGAGGCCCATAGCCTGGCAGACCTTTTCGTAGGTTACGCTGGCCTTAGCGTGAGCTTTTGCCGCACCGGCATCGAGAATACGGTCTAATTCCGGATCGCCTACGAGTTCCTGGTAGCGGTTCTGGATCGGTTCGAGAACAGAAATGACCGCATCAGCCACATCTTTTTTGAAGACGCCATAGCCTTTGCCTGCATAGGCGGCTTCAATTTCTTCGTGTGTCTTGTCCGTCACAGCCGAGAGGATTTCGATGAGGTTAGAAATGCCCGGCTGGCAATCAACATCGTAGCGTACCGTGTTTTCGCTGTCTGTCTGGGCCCGTTTGATTTTCTTTTCGATGTCCTTTGGATTGTCAAGGAGATAAATCGTCGCTGTTGTATTATCGTCAGATTTGCTCATTTTTTTCGTCGGTTCCTGGAGGCTCATGACACGCGTACCGTCGTGGCCTAAGAGAATCTGGGGAATGGTGAATACTTCGCCATAAAGGCGGTTAAAGCGCTGGGCCAGATCGCGTGTAATTTCCATATGCTGTTTCTGGTCATCACCGACAGGAACGTAGTTGGTCTGATACAAGAGGATATCGGCAGCCATGAGAGGCGGATAGGTCAGAAGGCCTGCCGGGATAGAATCGCCCCGCTTAGAAGCCTTATCCTTATACTGGGTCATGCGTTCCAGTTCACCCACATAAGAGAGGGTCGTCATGATCCAGCCGAGCTGGGCATGTTCCGGTACTTCCGACTGCACGAAGAGCGTCGCTTTTTCCGGATCAAGACCGGCTGCCAAATAGATTGCCGCCAGCTCGCGCGTACGCTGATGCAGGAGCTTCGGGTCCTGCGGTACGGTAATGGCATGCTGGTTAACGACGCAATAATAGCATTCGTTGTCATGCTGTACTTTTGTGAAATTGCGCAGGGCGCCTAAATAATTGCCTAATGTAAGATTACCACTCGGCTGAATGCCGGAAAAAATAATAGACATAGTTTGTTCCTCCTAGATATAAAAAAAGCCTTCCATCCCCTATCATAAGGGACGAAAGGAAAGTAGGTTCCGCGGTACCACCCTGGTTGGCTAAATGCCCGGCTCTGCAATGCACATCATATGCACTCTTTCATGGTAACGGTGAAAGCTCCGGCCAATCTTACTCGCTTCAGATGGCATCTCCCGGGCCCATTCACTTTTCCGCCTCTTACCGGTCTTGCACCACCACCGGCTCGCTGAAAAGGGTTTTGAAAAAGGTACTTGCTCCCGTTCATAGACTGTATCTCTTTGTACAGGTGTAATTGTATATCCTCTCACAGGCCTTGTCAATATATGGACACAGAAATCACCGCGTTCAAAGGGATGCCTTCCCCTAAAGTCATATTTTTTCAAGTCAACACTTGACTTAAAGCACACTTAAGGTCCTATAATAGATATTATTATTTCTTCATGATTAAAAGGATACAGAGGGGGCCTTTTATTTGGAACCTATTTCACGCAGAACCTTTTTAAAGCTCGCCGGCCTGGCCGCTATCGGTGTTGCCGGCGGTTTAGCATATGAATTTATTCCTGGCGCCAAGACCGTCACTCATCAGGCCGTGCGCTCGACAAAGGCGGCGGCTGCCCATTATGAGCTCACGAGCGATGTGGACATGCTCCATTTGTGGCAGGTCATTACGGCAGATAGCCGTACGTCACGTACCATTTCCTGGCAATCAGCCCTTTCTGAGGAAGAAGCTGTTGTCGAATACCGCCTAAAGGATGCTGAAGATGCCTTTGTCATTTCTGCCGGCAATGAAACTTTTACGGACGACGATACGACGACGTACCTCCACACGGCAACCATCCAGGATTTAAAGACCGGTACGGCGTATGAGTACCGCATTGGTTATGGCGACAAGCGGAGTGACTGGTATTCGCTTCACACGGCAGAGGGCAGCGATTTTAAGGCCCTCATCTTCCCTGATTCCCAGTCCAGCGACTATTCCGTCTGGCGTGATACAGCTGTGCCAGCGTATGAACGCAACCAGGATGCCCAGTTCTACATCAACATGGGTGACCTCGTCGATAACGGCCAGGACCACTACCAGTGGAGCGCCTGGTTCGGCGCCATCGAAAAAATGGCCAGTGCCATTCCGATTGCCCCCATTCCGGGCAATCACGAAACATACAACCGCGACTGGAAGGTCCGCTTCCCCGAAGCCTACGTACATTACTTTTCCCTGCCCGATAATGGCCTGAAAAAGTATAAGAACCAGTTCTATACCTTCGATTACGGCGACATCCACTTTATCTGCCTGGATACGCAGTTTACGGAAATGGAACAGTTCCAGCCATCCCTGGAAGCCGACGAAGTGGCCTGGCTCAAGAACGACGCCGCCAAGACAGACAAGAAATGGAAGATCATCGTCATGCACAAAGATCCTCTGCAATACGCCTTCAATCCGGCTGTGCGTAGTGGCGACCGGCAAAACGGCTTTTCTGCTGAAGGGGAAACGTTCATGCCTATTTTCGACCAAATCGGCGTCGACGTCGTCTTGTCGGCCCATCTCCACACATACCGTAACCGTGGCCACATCCGCCAGTTTAAGCGCGATCCCGCAGGTCCGCTCTACATCCTCACGGGTGTCGCCGGCAACGTACGGTATCCCAGCCTCTGGGCTACCCATCCCTTAGACGAATACGTACCACCCCAGCCGGAAACAGACAATTACATGGTCATGGAAGCAACGAAAAATAAGCTTACCTTCCAGTGCTTCCTGCCTGACGGTACCCTTCTCGATACGGCAAGTGTCGAAAAATAACGTCTTTTCCCTTAAGAGGACAAAAAACGTAAACTTTCTTCATTTTTCGTTGCAAATGGTACTAGTCAAGCGAAATAAGTATGATATAATAAACTCAAGTCCGGAGATTAACGTCCGGAACTGTATTTCGTAGGGAGGAATCAAAATGCCAGCTATTACTAAAGATACAGGTATTATTGCTGCTGTCCAGAAATATCCGCAGATCGTTCAGATCTTCCAGGCTTATGGTCTGGGCTGCATTGGCTGCATGGCCGCTCATTTCGAAACTATCGGCGAAGGTGCCGGTGCACACGGAATTGACGTAGATGCCTTAGTTGCCGATCTCAATGAATGTATTGCTGACAGCAATAACTAATGAACATATAAAAAGGCCAGCCTGTTATGGGCTGGCTTTTTTATATACTATATTAAGAGGTATCTCTATATAACGAAAAAGACTCCGGCGTGGCTTCCGGAGTCTTTTTCTCTTGTGGATGTGGCTATTATTTGTATTGGTGGCAAACATTCTCACATTAGTTGGACATGATGAAGTTGTTCAACTAATGTGGATATTATATGCTTACTTGTTTCTTCTGTCAAGGAAATTTCCAAACCTTTAGAAAGATAAATTCAAAAAAAGAATACCTCTGCCACAAAGGGTGGAAGTATTCTCTCTATCGTTCACATTATATATCAAAATGATTTTTAGTAATACCATGCTGCATATGGATTCGCATGGCATCACGCGCTCCAATCGGGTCGCGGCGTTCTAAAAATTCTGCCACTAACAGATGATCCGTTATAGTGCTTTCGCCGGCTTGTACATACTGATCGTAATAGGATACATCCTGGGCTATGATGCGGTACAAAATAGGAATCATCTTTTCCAGATAGCGGTTGTGCGCAGCCTGGATAATGGCTGCATGAAATGCTTTATCCGCTTCCGTGCGGTCTTCACGGTTACGGATTTTTTTTTCAACTTCGTGACCTAATTCTACGATACGCTTAATTTCCCGCTCGCTGCCCCGTTTAGCCGCCAAATAGGCAGCCGCCGGTTCCAGAATGAGCCGCATTTCATTTAATTCGTTAAAGTCGTGTACATCCAATTCCATCTCCGAAAAGGGATTGATCCGTTTTTCCAAATCCTTTTTTTCGACAGCGTCGGTAACAAAGGTACCGCTGCCCCGACGGATATGTAAAATGCCATAGGCACTGAGAATACGGATTGCTTCGCGCAACGTATTGCGGCTAATATGGAGTTCCCTGGAAAAATCGTTTTCATTGGGTAGCCGGTCGCCTGCATGGAAGCGTTTTTCTTCCGTAATCATGGCTAAAATTTGATCGGCTATATCTTGTGCTAAAATACGGTTTTCTGCCATATGCCTCTCCTTTTTCTCCTCTGTGATCGTTGCAGTTGTTAGTGTTCCAGTACCTCTGCATACGACCCGCCATCTGGCGGGGTGCAGCCTAGGAGCCATACAGACAAAATAAAAACTGCCGTTGCACTAACGCAGCGGCAGTTTCTATGCCTCTTTCTGTATCATCTCTACAAACAAATTATTCAAAATAAATGACGGCAGCTGCAAGGCTAATGATAACCACAGTTGTTAACAGCGGAATAGCGTTTTTAATTCTATTCATAATGATGCCCTCCCCTCCAGTTGGTTCTCAGCGTTGTTCATCGTTCGTTTTGTTAAAACGGGGGCAGAACCAATACTGTCAGAGCTACTCGCAGAGTACGGTAAGGCAGAGTCTCCTTTTGACTTCTCGCTCGCAATGCTAGGGAATCGTTTTTGTATAATACTAGGACACTAACAATGTTACATTAAGTACGTACTTAATGATCACACTGGTTTCTTTATATTTTTATTATATAACATATTTAAAAAATGTCAATCAGGAATGTGTTCTATGCATACAAAACATAAATAAATCATTTCTTATATCAAAAATGCAATAATCACCTTTTAGACACAAAAAATACGCACGACACCTGATTCTTCTCTCCTCCGGTGTCGTGCGTACGTTCAGTCATCAGTTATTCACTGCTGGCTGCATAGGTGTATATATTTTTTTACTACCTGGGCCATAGCTGCTTCAGCAGCCTTGGTCATCGTTTCAAACCGCGTATTCGGATCCATGTGTTCTGCCAGGAACACGCGCGCAGCCTGAATGCCTGCAGTAGACACTTCCGTATTGATGTTGATTTTACGGATGCCCCGGCCAATGGCCTCTTGCAGTAAGGGGAACGGAATTCCGGAGCTGCCATGAAGCACCAAGGGAATATCCGTAGCGGCTTCAATCTCAGAAAGGCGTTCCAAATCGAGTGTCGGTGTTCCTTTATAAATACCGTGGGCATTGCCAATAGCAATTGCCAATGCATCTATACCGCTTTCCAACGCATACTGCTGTGCCGCTGCAACGGTCGTATACCCTTGTGTTCCTTGCACTACGCCACTACCGTCTTCTTCATTCATGTAGCCCAGTTCCCCTTCTACACTGACATCCAAGGCATGGGCCAGGGAGACAATATGGCGGGACAGGGAAATATTTTCCTGAAGCGGACGGGCTGACGCATCAAACATGACGGAAGTAAAGCCGGCCCGCAGGGCACGAAGAATATTCTTTTCATTGCGGCAATGGTCCAAATGCAAGACGACAGGCAAAGACGCATCACGTACATAAGACAAAATGAGCGCTGCAGCTGCTTCAATAGGCATATGGCTGTCATAGGACTCACCAAACGAGATAATAACCGGCGTCTGGGTTTCTTGCGCCCCCTGCCAGACAGCTTGTACCGATTCTACGTTATACACGTTAAAAGACGGTACAGCAATCTTCCTTTCCTCTGCATATTGCAGCATTTGTTTAAGATTGATCAGCATAGACTAACTCCTGTCTCAGGCATTCATCATAGCAACGACGTCACGCAGCGTCGTTACTTCGCCTACATTGCCCGGGAATACAACATAGCTCATACCCGGGAACTTGCTTTCACTGCCGGCTTTCCAGGCAGGAATCCCCGGAGCAACCTGGCCCAGAACCAGGGCTTTTTTAATATGCAGGCCCTTGGTAGCTACGTCACTGGACGTGATACCGCCTTTAGAAATGATAAATTTCGGCTGAATCGTCAGACGGTTGACAATCTGTACGAGGGCATCAGAAATCTTAACGAAAACGCGCAGCGAATCTTCTTTCGTATCCATCTTTAACAGCTTACGGCCTGTCATAACGGCTGTCGTTACGCCATGTTTAATATTATCTTCCGTCTTTTTAATAACCCGTTCGATTTCAGCTTCCAGTTTTTCATCCGATTCCAGAACCATGAGGTGATTGAATTCGATGAATTCAATGCTATCCAGTTCCTGCAGCTTTTCCAGCTGCTGAGTCGTCTTCTTTACATGGGAGCCAATGATGATGAGACCGCCGTTCGTATTGCCTTTGACGACCAATTCATCTTTCGTCAGCAATTCTTTATCGGACACGCCGCCCAATACCTTCGTCAGTGCAGCTGCCGAACGGAACATGAAATGACGGCCTTCGCGCATGGCTTTCAGCAAAGCCAACGCAAATACTTTTACGTCGATATAATCGGTGCAGTTGACGATTACTTTGTTGAAGTCATGAACGGCAACCAACTGCTGGGCAATAGCATCGACATTACCGGCCCGCAGATCTTCTAAAGAAATGCAGGTTACGCTGTCTGCTTTAAAGGCGCCGCCCGTTTTTTCTTCAATGTATTCAGGCATCGTAGCCGCTTTATAGCCAAAGGTGCTGTCTTGGGCAAATTCCGTTTCGTTAGCCGGAACGAGGTATTCCCCTTCCTGTACATAGTGAACGTTGCCAATGGTAAAGCGGCCGCCTTCTTTAAAGAACGGCATAAGTACTTCCCCATCGATGACAGGAGCCCCGTTGGCTTCGAGTGTTTCTTTCAGGGTTTTTGTTTCCAGCGGATAGTGCCCGCGCAGTGTAGAGTCGCTGCGGCTGATGATGATGAAATCTTTACCCGTTGCTTTGGCTACGTCGGACACGCGTTTAGCAATATCTGTATGTACCTGGCGCGTGTAGTCCTGGGTAAACGCACGGGAATTGGTGAGCACATAAAATTCCGAATTTTCTTCGTTAAAGCCCTGTGTCAGCGTGTCTTCCGTCCATTCTGTGTATACAGAAATATCGTGAACTGTCTGCGTTCCTGTCGGATCATCATCGAGCACAACGATTTTTTTATTGAATTCTTTTAATTCTTTCAGGAGTTCCTGACTGATTTTTTCTTCATCTACCTGTACTTTCGGCAAGGACTGAAATAATTCAGCCTTTAATACTTTTGCCATGCTTTTTGTCTCCCCTTTCGCTCAGGTCTTATTTTTCGTTGGTCTTTACGGTAACGCCGGAAATCTGTTCGTAGAACTGTACATAGCCGGCATGATCGTCCATGACGTGGCCAGACTGTTTAAGGCTGAGCTGGATCTGCTGTACAATGCTGGAAAGGAGGAGAGGTACCTGGAGGTCACGGGCTGTATTCATGACGTTTGTAATATCCTTCAGGTTAACCTTGATCGTACCGCCAGCGCGGAAGTCACGGTTGAACATTTTCGGAGCTTTCGTTTCCAATACGGTGCTGCCTGCTAAGCCGCAACGAACAGCTTCAAAAACTTTTTTCGGATCGGCGCCGGCTTTTTGTGCCAGAACGAGTGCTTCAGCAACGGCGCAAATGTTGACGTTAACCATGATCTGGTTAGCCAGTTTAGTAACAGAGCCGCTGCCTGTCGGGCCGACGACGAGCCAGCTCGAGCCCATAGCTTCAAAGGCTTCTTTGATCTTTTCGGCTGCTTTTTCGTCGCCACCGATCATGAAAGCCAGGGTACCGTTAATAGCGCCTTCTTCGCCACCGCTTACAGGCGCATCGAGGAAGGGGCAATTTTTGGCAGCTGCCAAATCGCGGCACTGCTGGGATTCAATAGGAGATACGGAGCTGCTGTCTACGACTACCGTACCGGCATCGACACCGGCGAGGATGCCGTCTTCAGCCGTAAGTACGCTCTGTACAATAGCAGCCGTCGGTAAAATCGTGAAGACAGCGTCTTTACCGGCTGCCAATTCTTTCAGCGATGCAGCCGATTTACCACCTGCTGCAACAACTTCATCAACTAATTCCTGTTTCAAATCCGATACGGTTACTTCAATGCCGGCTTTCAGCATGTTCATAACCATCGGTTTACCCATAACACCTAATCCTACAAAGCCAACTTTTAACATACTCGTTTCCTCCTTTAATATAACTACATGTAAAAATAAATGCCACTCTTACTTTACGCGTCTTCGAGACCACTTTCAGCATGAAGAATCTGCCGTGTTACCTGCATGTGATATTCAAAAGCACGTACGGCTTCCTCTTCTTCTCCTGCCGCCAACGCAGAAAGGATTCTTTCGTGCTCTTCAACAGCCTGATCCATACGCGATTGTTCCTGTAACGAATGTACTGTTGCCTGTGCCTGCTTCGTCTGTATCATATCCGAAACCTGCATCAAATACGGATTATTCGTGAATTGAACGAGTAAACGGTGAAAAGATACATCGGCTTGGGTAAACAAATAGTGATTTTTTTTGCCTGCCTTGATTTTTTTCATATCTTCTACTGTTTTCTGTAACTGCCGTCTTGTGTCTTGTGCCGGAGCACTAGCGTATTGGCGCGCCAATAACCGGACGCCAAAGCCTTCGATAGCCAGACGTGCCTGGATAATTTCCTCTATATCGGCAGCGCAAATATCTTTGACGCCAAAGCCACGGTTGCTGTATACCTCTACCAGATTTTCATGGCGTAGCAACTGGATGGCTTCACGGACAGGCGTCCGCGATACGTGCAGCGTATCGGCAATCATCTGTTCCGAATAGACCATACCAGGCTGAAGCTTGCCTTCGACAACGCCTTTTTTTAAGTATTCATAGACTTGTTCCTTAATTGAAATTCTGGTAATCACGACTTCCTCCTGCAACTCACCTTCTTAATATACAGTACTTGTATGTAGCATACTACTCCATTGCAATAGTGTCAATACATTTAGAAATATTCATCATACATATTTGTTACTATGGTTACAAATATATAAACTAAATGCATATATAAAAAAAGAGTACTGCAGAAAAAACGCTGCAGTACTCTTTAGCACATGGGGATACCCCCATATAATATTGTTATTTAAGAACCGATGCACAACGGGCACACAGTGTCGGATGATCGGCATCCGTGCCAACGGTGGCGTCATGACGCCAGCAACGTTCGCATTTTTCGCTAGCCGACGGAGCGACGACGGCCTTCATCTGCGGATGGTCTTCGCCTGCTTCAGCTTCAGCCGGAGCATCACCCTGCACCAGGGTAACTTCACTGACGATGAGGAGTGTAGCAAGCTTATCCTGAACCGCTGCCAGGAAGTCATAATCTTCACCGCTAGCGTAAATGGTAACAGCCGCATCAAGAGGATGACCGATAAGGTGGGCTTTACGCGCATTTTCGAGGACCCGCATGAGGTCGCTGCGGTAGGAAAGGAGCTGACGCCAATGTTCGTCCAGATCGGCGTTCAGGTATTCCGGATGAGCCTGGGGCCAATCCGTGAGAAGGACGCTTTCTTCCTTGCCTGTGACAGCCGGCATGTTCTGCCATACTTCTTCTGCCGTAAAGGAAAGAACCGGCGCGATAATCTTGACCAGCGTATCGAGGATCTGATACATGGCAGTCTGGGCGCTACGGCGGATGAGGGCATCCGTTTTTTCCGTATAGAGGCGGTCTTTAATGATATCCAAGTAGATAGCACTCAGATCAACCGTGCAGAAGTTGTGAATCGCGTGATACATAACGTGGAACTGATAGTTTTCATAGGCATCTGTGACAGTTTCAAAGACCTGTTCCAGGCGCAGGAGTGCCCATTTATCGAGTTCCGTCATATTTTCATAGGCTACAGCATCGGTTTCAGGATTGAAATCGGCCAGGTTGCCCAAGAGGTAACGGAAGGTATTACGGATCTTGCGGTATACGTCGGAAAGCTGTTTCAGGATCTTCGGCGACAGGCGGATATCACCCTGATAGTCAGCCGAGGAAACCCAGAGACGCATGACGTCGGCACCGTACTGATCAATAACTTCCTGCGGTGCTACCGTATTGCCTACGGATTTACTCATCTTACGGCCTTCGCCATCTACAGTGAAGCCGTGGGTCAGTACCTGACGGTACGGGGCAATGCCATTGATGGCAACAGACGTGAGGAGGGAGCTGTTGAACCAGCCGCGATGCTGGTCAGAGCCTTCGAGATACATATCGACAGGGTAGCCCGAATCAGGATCATTCTTCATGACACCCTGGTGCGTGCAGC
This sequence comes from Caecibacter sp. AF58-12pH5A, assembly GCF_027681725.1. NCBI lineage: Bacteria > Bacillati > Bacillota > Negativicutes > Veillonellales > Veillonellaceae > Caecibacter > Caecibacter sp. AF58-12pH5A. The sequence goes on from NZ_JAQDBC010000021.1 coordinate 40,643, forward strand.
CGCTATCGAACCAAACATCCATCGTATCCGTTTCTTTTGTAAATTCTGTACCGCCGCAGTGCGGGCACTTGTAGCCTTCCGGCATGAGTTCTTTTACGTCGTGCATCCACCACGTATTAGACCCTTCTTTGGCAAACATGGCCTGCAGATGCTGGATCGTTTCGTCATTGATGATGTGTTCGCCACAATCCTTGCAGTAGAAAATAGGAATCGGCACACCCCAGACACGCTGACGGGAAATGCACCAGTCACCGCGGTCACGGATCATATTGTAAATACGGTCGTGGCCCCAGGCCGGGATCCAGCGGACTTTATCGATCGCGTCCAGTGCTTCCTGGCGGAAACCATCGACAGAAGCAAACCACTGTTCCGTAGCACGGTAGAGAATCGGTTCCTTACAACGCCAGCAATGCGGATACTGATGGCGCATGGAAGCTTTGGCAAAGAGCCAGCCTTCTTCAGCCAGTCGTTTCAGAATAGGCACATTGGCATCGAAGACGAACATGCCCTGGTAATCAGGAATGACCTTCGTGTAGCAGCCCCGGGAGTCCGTCGTACCCATCGGTTTGAGGCCCCAGGCCGCGTATTTCTTGCAGACGTTGAAGTCATCTTCGCCGTGGTCAGGAGCCGTGTGGACGACACCGGTACCACTTTCCAGGGTGACGTGGTCGCCGCAGACGACGGGAAGCTTACGATCCGGGTAGAAGGGGTGCTGGAAGACCAGGCCTTCGAGCTGGCTGCCCTTCATGACGTCCGGCAATACTTCGTAGTTTTCTACCTTGCCGGCAGCCATAGCAGATGCTACCAGTTCTTTAGCCATGAGCATGTACTGATCGCCAACCTTGACCCATACATAGTCGATGTCCGGGCCGACGCACAAACACATGATGGTCGGTACGGTCCAAGGCGTCGTCGTCCAGATGAGGGCCGAAACCTTTTCGGGATCGGCGCCGGCCGGCATGTGGCTGCCCTTGTCATTGCCCAGGTCATGAGCCGGGTAACGGACATAGAGGGAGATGGATTTGTCGTCCTTGTATTCGATTTCTGCGTCAGCCAACGCTGTTTCGCAATGGGGGCACCAGTAGACGGTCTTCAGGCCCTTGTAGATATAGCCTTTTTTGGCCATTTCACCAAAAACGCCGATCTGGGCGACTTCGACGGGCTTCTGCAGCGTCAGGTACGGATGTTCCCAATCGCCGAGAACGCCGAAGCGGATGAAATCCTTTTTCTGCATTGCTACGTTTTCCAAGGCGTATTCGCGGCATTTGGCACGCAGATCGAGCGGCGCGATTTCATGACGGTTGAGGCCCGTAGCCTTGATGACGGCATGTTCGATCGGCAGGCCGTGCGTATCCCAGCCAGGGATGTATTTCGTATAATGACCGGTCTGGGTCTTATATTTTAAGATGATATCTTTCAGCACCTTATTCAGGGCATGACCGATATGGAGTTTACCATTGGCATACGGAGGACCGTCGTGCAAAATAAATTTTTTGCAGCCCTTTCTTTTTTCCAGTCTTTTTTCATAGATCTTATTTTCCGTCCAGAATGCAAGCATATCCGGTTCGCGTTTCGGCAAATTGCCACGCATAGGAAATTCGGTTTCTGGTAAATGCAGCGTCTTACCGTAATCCATTGTTGTTCCTCCTTTTAAAGTAAAAAAATAACGCCTTCCATCCCCCAAAGGGACGAAGACGTAATCACCGTGGTACCACCCTATTGACTGCCTCGCAGCCACTTTATTGCGTCATAACGGTGCAACCCGGCAGCCGGTACGCGGCTGCTGCTCCCAAGTGATCCGCCTGCATACGGTCTTTCCCGGGCTCACACTTTCCCCGGTTCGCTGAAAAGACTGACGACACAGGCCGTCTTGTTCCTAGCATTTTAGCTTATTACTTTTATATACTTTATACTTTGTATATACGGGTATTTTAAAGGTTTGTTATCTATTTGTCAAGAGAATCACGGCCTGATCCGCTCCGGACCACCTGCCGGACTGGGATGGCAGCCGTTTCTCTTGTACGTCCAAAGAGGATTATTGTATAATATAAGCATATACTGTACTTTACATAAAAGAAAGGTGGTTCACCTATGAACATCCCTCAGCTCATACAACGGGCCGTCGCCTATGATCGCGGCGATGCCCGGCGCATCCAGCACTTCCTTAAGGTCTATACCTATGCCGACCTCATTGGCCGTCTGGAACAACTGCCGGCAGAAACGCAGGAAATTCTCACTGTAGCCGCCGTCCTGCACGATATTGGCATCCACGCAGCAGAAGAAAAATACGGCAGTCCTTCCGGCAAGTATCAGGAACTGGAAGGCCCGGCCATTGCCAAAGAGATTCTCGACCAGATGCAGTGCCCGCCAGCCTTGACAGAACGCGTATGCTGGCTCATAGCCCATCATCATACGTATACCGGTGTCGACGGTGCCGATTACCAGATTCTGTTAGAAGCCGATTTCCTGGTTAATGCCTACGAGGACAGTCTCGACAAGAAGGCCATCACTACCTTCCGCGATAAAATTTTCCGTACCAAGAGTGGCATAGACCTCCTCAACACGACCTTTGCTTTATCATAGGCGGCACCTATGCCGCATCACGCCTGCAGTTGAAAGGAGCTGGTAACATGGCAGACATAGATACATTTCTCGATCTCGTAAAACACTCAGACAACATCGTTTTCTTCGGTGGTGCCGGCGTCTCTACGGAAAGTGGCATTCCCGATTTCCGCAGCACAGACGGCCTCTATCATCAGCATTACAAATATCCGCCGGAAACGATGCTCAGCCACACCTTTTACGAACAACATATGGATGAATTTTACCGTTTCTACCGGGACAAGATGCTGGCTTTAGACGCCCAGCCCAACATGGCCCACATCAAACTGGCCGAGCTGGAACAGGCCGGCAAATTAAAAGCCATCGTCACCCAAAATATCGACGGCCTCCATCAAAAAGCCGGCAGTAAAAATGTCCTGGAGCTGCACGGCAGCGTACATCGTAACTACTGTCAGCATTGCCACAAGCTCTTTTCGGCAGAATATATTAAAAATTCGACAGGCATCCCCCACTGCGATGCCTGTGGCGGCACGATCAAACCGGACGTCGTTCTCTACGAAGAAGGCCTTGATAACGATACAGTCCAGCAGGCACTCTACTACATCAGCCACGCAGATATGCTGATCATCGGTGGCACGAGCCTCGTTGTCTATCCGGCAGCCGGTCTGATCAATTATTATCACGGCCACAAGCTGGTCCTCATCAACAAATCGTCCACTGATATGGATAGCCGGGCAGATCTGGTCCTGCACGAACCGATCGGCCAGGTATTCGCCAAAATCACGCTTTAGGAGGCTCTATGAAGATCACGATTCTCATGGGCAGTCCCCGCAAGCATGGTAACACGGCCCAATGTCTGGAACCTTTCTGTGACGAGCTGCAAACGCTGGGCCATACGTATACCCTGCACTATTTGTACGAAAAGAAAATCGACCCGTGCTACGCCTGCCGGGCCTGTCAAAAGGATTGGCAGCACTTTGCCTGCGTGCGCCGCGACGACCTGGCGCCCATTGCCGAAGACGTCCTGGCAGCAGACCTGCTGGTCCTGGCTACGCCCATTTATTCGTGGTACTGTACAGGTCCTATGAAAAATGTCCTGGACCGCTTCGTCTATGGCTTCAACAAGTACTATGGCGATGAAGTAGGCCCTGCGCTTTGGGCCGGCAAAAAGCTGGCACTTTTTGTCACCTGCGGCTATAAACCGGAAAAGGGTGCCGACCTCTTTGAAGAAGGGATCAAACGCTATTGTAAGCACTCAAAGCTCACGTACCTTTCCATGTTTACGGAACGCCACTTGGGCTATAAGACGGTCTTTATGGATGAAAATAAAGCAGAGCACGCCCGGGAATTTGCCCGTCAGATTACAAGCGAATAAGGGGAAATAGTACTGTTTTACAAAAGGGGATGTGACAAAATGAGAAATCATTTTGTCCACATCCTCTTTTTATTTGC